>NZ_JBEOPL010000008.1:0-189987 GCF_040310065.1 Shewanella sp. TB7-MNA-CIBAN-0143 | reverse complement strand
TCTATTCGTCTATTCGTCTATTCGTCTATTCGTCTATTCGTCTATTCGTCTATTCGTCTATTCGTCTATTCGTCTATTCGTCTATAAAATGATAAAACCTCACCGATAAATATCAGTGAGGTTTTAGTTTCATTCACTCAAACAGAATAAACCATTAGTTTATTTTTGCAGCGTTAGCTCGATGCTAGATTCAACTGATGCTTGGATTTCTGCCTCAGTAAATAGCAATGGACGTAATTGTTTTGCCGAAGAATACAATTCACTTTGATCGGAAAAACTTGGACTCAACACATTGCTAGATTCTGAATAAGTCAAAATACCCTTTGCCTTAGGACCGTCATCAGTAAAGCTCACGGTCATCATCCAACTTGAACCATAACGCACTTGATAACCTTCAGAAGTTAATCCTGATGCTGTAGCATTACCAGAAACAACATCCATAACAGGGCTATATTGATGCTGAGGTATTAAGGTGTCATCACCCGATAAACTGGTCGAGAACACGTTAAAGCCACCTTCCGCATTATGACTACCAGGCCAAGGTAACTTCACCCCAGATGCAGAGCCATCAGCAAGTGACTTTTCAACAAACTGCACATCCCCCAACGCAACATCAACCGCAAAACCTGCCGCTTCAAGATTCAAAGCTGCATGAGCTAAAGCCACTAATGCACTGCCGTCAGTATTGAGCTTATTGGGCGTAGTTGCTGCACTCATATAATCAAATGCTTCGGTTAGCATGGTGTTTTGATTGAACTGATGGGCAAACTCACGGAGTAACGCCCCACCTTTACTGTCGTTATCTTGTTTACCGTTCCACGATTTTAGCGCGGCACATGATGCCGAGACATCTTTAGACAATGTTGCGCTAACCATCACCGGCGTAGACCCTTGTTGCTCGCACTGGCTGATTAAGTCGGGTAACACCAATTCAGCAAGATAAGCCCGATTGGATAATAAAGCCGCCTCTAGCTCCTCAATAGTAAATTTACCGTCATCACCCGCGGCGTCATCCATTAAGGTTAAGCCCATACGAGTACGTAACGATAATTGGCCTCGCTCTGGACCGTATAAAGGAGAGTAGTTTTCAAGCGGTGCCGCTAAGTTAGTTGACCAAAATGAATTGTTGGAGTTTTGCACAAAGTCAGTACGTTCAAGCTTAGGTGCACGGTCGTAAGGCATTGGCGAGTCATAACTAAATACCGAGGTATTACCGGGTAAAATAGTAAATCCAGCTTGAGCTCTAGCCGCTTGTATCGCTGGGGTCGTCTTAATAATATCGACCACTAAGTCCGAAAAACCTGGTACGGTTGAGTCGTCAATATAAAACGCATTACCTTCTTTATCCGCATACATGGTGTTATTAAAAATAACCCCATCATAATTTTTAAACGCTTGTTGAAACTCATCTTTATTGGATGCAAGATTCATGGCTAACCAATGATCGAGCGGATCTTTATTGGCCATGTTGGCATCTTGAATAAAGAAAGCCTGGCCATCGTCCCATCCAAATGGTGCTAATGCCGGTGGTGCTTCAACCATCGGACCTTTGGCTGTAGTGTAAATATCCTTCTCCGCCACCAACATGCCAGCGGGGCCTGCATTAACTAATACCGAAACCGTTTCTTTGGTGATTGGCATCGGCGAATTATCGTACATATATTGCAATCTATCACCGGCAACTAACTCAAGGTTATACATTACAAAATGTTCTGCGGTTGAAAAGGTATGCGTCCAAGCAACATCTTTGTTAAAACCAATGTTAACCAATCCAGGCATACCAACCAACGAGCCGCCCATCACATCCATTTGTCCTGGTATGGTCAAATGCGACTGCCAAAAGCGTAAATTACCGGTATGCGGAAAATGTGGATTACCCAATACCATACCTTTACCATTTTCAGTTTTATCCTTACCTAAACCCCAACCATTAGAACCCAAATTTCGCGGATTAGTTTCCGGTGTGGTAATGGTTGCAGACCGTGCGATTAATTTGTTGTTCATATCCTGCACAAACGCGGTTTGTGCAGTGGATGGTGCAGGCCCAATAATTCGCGGTAAATACTCTTGAGCATCGCCAGGGTTGGCGTAAAAAATTAAATCTAAAAAGTTTGCCGCCCCAGGTAATAGCGCGATGGAAAATAGATAGCTTGCTACATCGACACCGCTAATAGGTTTAACCCACGGTTGACCAGCACAAAATGGCTCGCCTGTTTGAGTTCCAGCTTCTACATCGGCAAGATATTGATTATAACCCGCACTGAAACCTTCCATTAATGCACGCGAATTATAACTAAACTGTGGGTATTGGTTTTCAGCAAGCTGCCTGATTTTCAATGCTTTGTAGGCAAAGTCAGAAATTAAGTTACCGTTATCTTCACTGGTTGGAAGGCCGGTAGTAAAGTCAATCGAAGCATGGGGACCAAAATACATCGACCGTTCAGAATTGGCTTTAATAAAGCCATCTGCAATTACACATAAATTATCTTGTGCTTGGGCATAACCATTACCGAAACCAAGACTCTCTAAATTGTCGGCGGTAATGTGTGGTACACCATATTGAGTTCGGCGAATTTGGACTTTTAAGCTGCCATTAGGGGCAAAGGCTTGTAATAGAGGAGTAACGACTTCGGGTTCTGGATCTGGTTGAAGGGTTTTACCGTATTGGGTGTCATCACCGCAACCTACTATCGCAACGCTAGAAGCCATACCGATAGCGAGCAAAATTTTATTCAGTTTCATTATTATTATCCTTGTTGTATCCCAATGCTAAGCAGCAAAATGGATGAGGTACTTAATCCTTTACGCCTCAATTTAAGCTAACAGCACCGCCAAAGTAATCCCAGTTACCTTGAAACGAATGCGCTGTTGTTAAATACAACAAAGACATGCATTACTATTTAAGCAATCATTCTCTCGTGTGTCTACATCTTGATAGAAATAGCCAAAACGTGCTTAACAAAAACAATTAACCTTATTCAGCTAACCTCAGTCCTGAATAATAAACGATTATAAAATAGCGACGTCTTTGGATATTTGTTAGGGCGGACTGCGTCCTTCGAGTATCGCTTCGCTGCTAGGGCGGACTGCGTCCTGCGATATCGCTTCGCTGCTAAGATTGTATAGCATCTAGCAGCGTAGCGTCCTAGCATCTAGGCTTTTCCCTTGTATAGCATCTAGCAGCGTAGCGTCCTAGCATCTAGGCTTTTCGCCTGTATAGCATCTAGCAGCGCAGCGTCCTAGCATCTAGGCTTTTGGCCTGTATAGCATCTAGCAGCGCAGCGTCCTAGCATCTAGGCTTTTCCCTTTTATAGCGCCGACTTTGACATGAGATCAGTCTAGTGGTTATTTATTCCACGGATTGTTTGGATCAAATGTAGGCTGCGGCTTATTTTGATTACTACGCTGTGTCGCTGCATCGCTGTCATTTGAACGACTCGATGAGGAATATGAAGGTGATGACGAAGAAGCATATGAACGACTTTGATTATGTTTCATTTGTTCATAATCAGCCGTTGCTTTGGCTTTCATTTCGGCAACTAACTCAACCGTTAAAGGCTGCGGCTTACGCGGTAAAATACCGTCAGCAAAACCACGTTCACGAGGTTTTAATTCAAATTGTGCAGAGTTACCTTTTGGCATACGCTTGAAACGGTACAAATAAAAATTTTCAACACGCTCTCTCGCCCATTCCGTCTTTTTTAGGAACTTAACACAAGCGTCCATATTAGGGTTGGTATTGAAGCACTCTAAACGCAAAGCTGCGTAGAGAATTTTCCAATCATAAAATGCCACTAACTCAGATATCATCGTTTCTGATTTTAAACCGTGAAGTGGATTATTTTGCTGCAGTTCTACCATGCTATCTCATGACCTCAAAAAGCTGTCTCTATAATGTGTATAGTTTACCGTTAAAATGCCCCATCGTCTTTATGCATATTTCACACGAGAGGTAATGAGTTAACTAAAACTCATTACCTCTAGTATGGCGGTTAACATCGTTTTCTGATTTATTTATGACGATACTCACAGATGTGAACCAAAAAATAACGACTTAGTCGTTAACAGAAGGTAAATTAATCCGTATATTGAAAGGGATGCACTGATATTTAGTTAATAGCGTGTGTTAAAATAGTTCCATTATAGTTGACCATCATCAAAGATTATCGAGGACATTGGTTTGAAGTTATCACCAAAATGCTTGTACTTATTTATTTTAATTTCGCCTCATGTCATAGCAGAAGAAATCTTAAACAATCTCGATTTAGATTTAGATTCGCTGATGGCGATGGATGTACAAGTGACTTCGGCGATGAAAAGAACCCAATCAGCCTTTGAAACCGCTTCATCTATATACGTATTAACCAAAGAACAAATCACTCGTTCAGGCGTGACTTCTGTTCCAGAAGCCCTGAAAATGGTACCTGGATTAGCCGTTAGACAACTTGATAATAATCAATGGGCAATTTCTTCTCGTGGTGTTGCATCGCGATTTTCAAGCAAATTACTCGTTATGGTAGACGGTCAAAGTTTGTATACCCCTAAATTTGCCGCCGTGTATTGGGAAACCCTAAACGTACCGTTATACGATATAGAACGTATCGAAATTATCCGCGGTCAAGGTGGGTTACTGTGGGGCAGCAATGCCACTAATGGCGTCATTAATATCATTACTAAAAACAGCATTGATACTCGGGGCCTATATGCTGATGTCAGCAGTGGTAGCCAGCTTAATGTCGATACCAACCTTCGTTATGGTGGCGATATTGGTAATAATGGCAGTTTCAGAATATATGGCCACGTTAAAGATGCCCAGAAGTCTGACAAAGGCATTGAAATGGAGCCGGCTGACTTTTCAGAGCAACAATCTGTAGGCACCAGGTTTGACTTTACCCCAAACGATCGATGGTCAGGTCTTATTCAAGGTGGCATGACTCAATCTACATTAGGCCAAAATTTTCGCGGCGTCGTGGATGAAAGCAACCGTAATATCTCATTTACTGACAGCTTAGATCGTACCGATGTTCGAGTCATGGCGAGGTTGGAAAATCGTATTTCACCCAAAGCTAACCAAATGCTGCAAACATCTTGGTTAAAACAAAGTGGTAGCCAAACCCATTTACAAGAAAATTTTGAATCTTTTGATGTTGATTATCAGATGAATTTCCTGCACCAAGACTTACAGTTCGATTGGGGGCTAAACTACCGTTACAATTCTATTTCTTTTGCAGACAGTACCTTTGTGCAAAGCGATGGAGGTTTTGAAAGCCTACATCAATATGGTGGATTAGCGCAGGCTCAATATAACGTGATTGCGGACAAATTAGACTTAATTGTGGGTGTCAAAGTTGATCATAACGATTTGACTGGTTGGGAAAACCAACCACTAGCAAGGCTGGTATGGAAACCACTAAATAATCAAGTCTTGTGGGCCTCTGTATCAAAAAGTGTTCGGGTTCCCTCTTTACTTGAATTTAACGACAACTTTCTTATCGATGGACAAAGAGTCGAAGAAGTATCGCCTATCACCACCGGAATACCCGAGATTGATCGTTATTATATCCGCACTTACCTCAATGGTAATGACAACGTAAAGTCAGAAAAATCTGTATCTTATGAAATGGGCTATCGTTTATCTGATACCACATGGGCACTTGACCTATCGGTTTATCATACTGATACCGATGATGTAGCCGTGATCCAAATCGATCCGAATATCGATCAGTTCCTCCCCGTGTTTGCATTGTTACAGGCTGGACAGATTGATGCCGCAGTACAAGCATTGATGACAACATCGATTAATTTTGACTTAGTCTCTAATGCAGGGCTGACCACTGAAGGTGGTGATGTGGTGTTGTCATGGCAACCGTCTGACAACTTTACTGCCGAGGTAGGTTACAGCTATAACACCTTTAATTACGACTTAGCAGACAACACGTTCCCAGCGATTGGCTTTGACTCAACGAGTCGTCAACTGTTTACTAAAGCTGATATACATTTTTTTGAACAGCATAATATTTTTGCCTCACTCAGAGTTGAAAATAGTGATGCCTATCAAACAGAAAATTATACCGCACTCGATTTAACTTGGAATTGGGCTTTTCACCCTAACTGGGCATTCGCCATTATGGGTAAAAACCTGTTTGCAGGTTCACATCTTGAGTATGGCAATGATAGTGAAACGTATACACGATCAAATTATATAGACGAAAGTGTCACTTTTAAAATTACGGCGAAATTCTAACTGACTTAATGTTAACTATTAAACGTATTCTGTTTGGATCATTTATAACGCTTTTGCTTACTATAAGCCAAGGCGCGATTGCTGACGAAAAAGAATATGCACTTAAAGCTGGTTTTTTATTTAACTTTGCCCGTTACGGCGAATGGAGTCATCACACGAATACAGCCAGCTCTTTTACACTGTGCAGCCCTGATACTAGCTTTATTAGTGTCTCGCGCTCAATCCTCAATGGTCGTAAAGTCAATAATTTACCAATAGAAAATGTCGAAGTGAGTCTCACAGAAACAAACTTAGAACAATGTAATATCTTGTTTATCACAACCGACACCCTTGAATCTTGGCAACAATTGGATAATAAACATCTTGCTGATGTCATGATCGTTGGTGAAACAGACAACTTTATAGAGCAAGGTGGGCATATTCGTTTCTTTTTATCCGGTGGTAAAATTCGTTTTGAAGTCTCACCCGAAAAATTAAAATTATCAGGGATAACAATGAGTTAAAAAGTATTACGCCTAGGTCGAGTAGTGAATAATTAATGCTATGAAACAATTTTTCGTGCTAAATACTATCAGTAAAAAATTGCAATTCATTTTAATGAGCGTTGCGCTCATTTCGACACTCACTGTGACATCAATATTCAGCGCCTTCGAGCTGTCTTCCGCTAAAAGAGAACAAGTTGAAAGCCTACACAGCTTGTCGCAAATGTTGTCGCCCAATATCACTGCGGCCTTATTATTTGATGATCAAGACGCCATTCAAGAACTGATTAATCCTATCTTGTTAAGATCAGATGTATTATCTGTCAGCGTCACTAATGTTGAAGGTGTTGTGTTAGCTCAGGCATTATCAAAGCGCCCTTCTATGACCCAGATTGATGACGACCTTAATGACATCACTCAAGTGATGACACCATTGACACTCGACAAGCAACAATATGGTGATTTACACATATCAGTAGATGACAGCATTATCACTGATAGAATTACATTTTACGGCCAATTTATTGTGCTATTACTATTATCATCTCTTTGTGCCAGCTTTTTTCTCTCATTATTCTTACGTCGTAAATTTTTAAGTCCAATGTTATATCTCGCTAAAATTTCGCAAAAAATCACCGTGTCACAAGATTACAGCTTGCGTGCTCAAGTACAGTCTGAAGATGAAATTGGTCAGTTAACCACTTGTTTTAATAGTATGTTAGATAATATTGAACAGCGTGAAAGCTCGCTTGAAAGTGAAGTACAACTGCGTACTAGAGAACTAGAGAATGCCAATATTCAATTGCACGAATATGCTTATCAAGATGGCTTAACCCTGCTACCCAATCGACGTTTTTTCTATGAAAAACTGCAGTCGCTTATTGATACAGATGACATGTTTTTTGCGTTAATTTTTATCGATCTCGATGGCTTTAAAGAGATCAACGATTCCTTAGGCCATGAATATGGTGATCTGTTACTGCATCAAGTGGCTAAACGTTTACGTGGATGTGTTCGAGATCATGATACGGTTGCGCGTCTAGGCGGAGACGAGTTCACCTTAATTCTTGAAGATGTGAGTGACTTAGAACACGCTGCAACAATTGCTGAAAAAGTGAAAAATAGCCTGATGCAATGTATTAGCATTAAAGAAGTGCAAGTCAACGTGACAGGTAGCATCGGGCTTACTTTCTACCCTGCCGATGGTCAAAATGTTGAAGCGTTAGTCAAACATGCTGATCAAGCCATGTACTTGTCTAAAAGCAAAGGGCGTAATCGATATGAATTTTTCTCTCATGCTATCGAAGAACAAGCAATTGAGAAACGTCGTCTTATCGAAGAAATTCGCATAGCACTTAAACTCGGTCAATTTGTATTGTTTTACCAACCCATTTTTGACCAATCTGGCGTTAATGCTACCAAGGCAGAAGCGCTCATCCGTTGGAATCATCCACAGCGCGGCCTTATTGGTCCAAATGAATTTATTCCGGTGGCTGAACAAAATGGTTTAATAGAAGAAATTGGTAACTGGGTAAGAGACCAAGCGATTGAAGATGCTGCTCATTTTTATCAATTGTCGGGCAATAAAATGCAAGTGAGCGTCAACACCTCACCGTTGCAAATTGATCAGGAGGGTTTGTGGGTCGATGAATGGATATTAGCGTGTAATAAATTCAATTTACCTCGCGATACCATGATTATCGAAGTGACAGAAAACACCTTGATGGACCCAGACTCTCCCATTCAACAGCAAATGCTACGACTCAATAATTATGGTATTGATATCGCCATTGATGATTTTGGAGTCGGGTATTCATCATTAGCCTATTTGCAACGACTCGATATTGATATTCTAAAAATTGACCGATCGTTTATTCAGCACATGGAAACCAATGAAAGTAGCATTGCGTTGGTACGAGCTATTATCACCATGGCACATCATTTGAAAGTTAAAGTCGTAGCCGAGGGTGTTGAAACTGAGGGACAACACCAGTTACTTCAACAACTGTCATGCGATTACTTACAAGGTTATTTATTTGCCAGACCTATGCCAACACAACATTTTATTGACCGTTATATCTTACCGTTCCCACTTGCCGCAGAGTAATAAAAACTCATACATCGTCATGTAAAAATAGTATGTTGAGTCTTTGATATTGGCGTTAAATCTTCCAATTAAGGCATTCACAAACACTTGTAGCGGTAGAATATTTTCATAACAGTTTGCTGTCATGAAAGTAAGAGGGAGCGGTAAAACAGCTAACAAATTCATCGACCTGCTACACAGGCCGACAACATGATCCAACTAAAAACTAACCAAATTAATTCATTAACGATTTACATCAACAACCACACGGCCACGAACCTTACCAGCTAACAAATCACTTGCCACATCAATCGCTTCAGTCAAGCTTATTTCATGAACAATGTCATCGAACACACCAACATCCAAGATTTCGCCTAGACGTTGCCATGCCTCAATACGGTCAGCTAAAGGTCGCATTACACTGTCGACGCCCGCTAGGGTCACGCAACGTAAAATAAATGGCGCTACGCTGGCAGGAAAATCCATTCCCTGTGCCAAACCACAAGCAGCAACCGTTCCGCCATACTTGGTACTAGCACACACATTGGCTAAGGTATGGCTGCCGACAGAATCAACAGCACCAGCCCAACGCTCTTTAGCCAATGGACGACCAGCTTCTGACAATGTTGCGCGATCGATAATGTCTTTGGCACCTAACTTTCTTAGGTAGTCACTTTCATCCATTCGGCCAGTCGAGGCGACGACGTGATAGCCTAACTTGGCTAAAATAGCGATAGCAAAACTGCCGACTCCGCCATTAGCACCAGTAACTAGCACCTCACCTTTGTCTGGCGTTACGCCATTTTTCTCAAGAGCCATCACACATAACATTGCGGTATAACCTGCAGTGCCAATCGCCATAGCTTGTTGCGGTGAAAATGCTTTTGGTAATGGAATAAGCCATTCACTTTTTAAACGCGCTTTTGTAGCCAAGCCACCACAATGGGTTTCACCTACGCCAAAACCATTCAATAATACTGTATCACCTGTGGCAAATTTATCATTATCGCTATGTTCCACAATGCCTACTAGATCAATGCCTGGCACCATAGGGAAAGTTCTCACTACAGGTGCTTTACCGGTAATCGCGAGCGCATCTTTGTAATTAAGCGTGCTATAGAGCACTTTTACCGTTACATCACCTTCAGGTAACACGCTTTCATCGATACTTTTTACTGTGGTGCGGTAACCTTGGTCGTCTTTTTCGATCAACATGCCATTAAACATTTTGCTCTCCTAATTTAGACTGATCGTCTATTAATGGTTAAAAAATTTATTTTGCTAACGCTGCCATAAAATGATCATAGTAGTTATCAAGTGGGCGTTCATCTTGAACTAACTTTGCACGGCTTACCGCTCCTTCCCAGCCAACCCAAAAATTTTCAGCTAGAGCATCACAATCTGCCGTTGCAGCTATTTGTCCGAGTGATTGCGCAGCTTTGAGGCAACGAGCTAAACAAGCTTGCCAACTCAGAAAAATCGCAATAATTTGCGGTCTGAAGCTGTCTGGCAAAACGCCAATTTCTTGACCCAAATTACCCACTAAACAACCGCGTTTAAATTGGTATCGAATCATTCCGGCCTTAGCATCATCAACGAAGTGCCTAATCCGCGTTAATGGTAAATAAGCTTCATCAAGCAAATGAATTTCAAGTTTATGTAAGAAGTATTCAGCATAGTTCTGCAATACCGCTTGGCCAAAGACTTCTTTACTCGCAAAATAATGATAAAAAGAGCCTTTCGGAACGCCCACCTTTTTCAAAATGGGTTCAATACCCGATGAGGCAAAACCTTGCTCTGTCAGTTGCTCAAGACCACTACGAATAAGCTCTGCCCGAGTATCTGGATTATCTCGCGATACTTTGGGAGGTCTGCCTCTACGAGGTTTAGGGCTTGGGTTAGTATGCGGACTTGTCATTATATCTACACTTAAATTATTCATACCTCTATATTAGACCGAGCGTCTAATTAAATGCAATAACATTATATTAAATCCTACTTGAAGCCCTGTTACCCAGTAATATCAAGGTCGCGACAACATTAACATGAACTAGTAAAGCTCTATCTCACAGCAATGTTGCCACCGAATAGCATGCCGACTTAATCCACTGCTACTACTGAAACCGGCAATAGATAACCCACTACATCCATGGATTTATGTATAAGTAATTTGAAATAGTTAGCTTAGCAATGGCAGAAAACGCAGTGGCCATTCAACACATATCACGCGATAAAACCAAATCTTTTGACATAGCGACTCGAACCAAAACCATTTGAATTCAAATCATTCGATCTGTAACCACTTATTTAAAAACACCTTATTAATAGCTAAAAAGTGCACCAAATCCACTTGCGAATAGCATCATATCTGTAACGTTTATACTGCATAATAAACAATCTATAGCATCAACATTAAACAAATATCCAGTGAAACCGATGACGTTCACACTCAACTTTAAATATATAAAACTTTAAATACAGCAACTTAAGCAGGTCTCTGTCGAAAATAAAAAAGATAAACAGCATATAGCTAAAAAGTACTCACAACTTAATCAGCCAGTGTGACATCGTTATATTTCATGCCACTGACAGCGTATCGATATAAAGTTAAATAGTTGTTAAAAAACATTTATTACTGCCGTAACTGAGATTGGATTGGAAATTTTACCTAAAATGATGTTAATATAGTTAGACCACTAACTAGTTTGGTGGTTTTTTATTGTTGAATGAAAAATGAATTAACAATAATCCGATTAGCCCGCACCCAGGAGGACATTATGTCAACGGACACGTCAAACGAAGAAAATCTCACTACCACTATGTTGAACACCGCTAAATTAAAGCTGAAAGAGGCTTCACAATTATTTTGTTTATGTGCCCTTTTAAGTACCTATCTCTTTGTTATGTTGAAACCTAGCGGGATTCAAAATCACAAAGCGTTAGGAGGAAAATAATTCATGCATTACTTAACCTATGTCTCATTAGCAATATATTTCCTGGTAATGCTAGGCATTGGATTGTTCGCGTATAAACAATCAACAAGCGATGTATCTGGTTACATTTTGGGTGGCCGTAAAGTCAGCCCGCAAGTTACCGCACTGTCAGCTGGAGCCTCCGATATGAGTGGCTGGATGCTAATGGGCTTACCTGGCGCCATGTTCTTAGTAGGCTTCGAAACCATCTACATTGCGATCGGCCTATTAGCTGGGGCATTGATTAATTATCTGATCGTGGCACCTAAATTACGGGTTTATACTGAAGTCGCGGGTGACTCCCTTACGATCCCTGAGTTTTTTGCTAAACGCTTCCACGCACCTAACAGTAATGTGCGGATTATCGCGGCAGTGATCATTGTGATCTTCTTTACCTTATATACCTCGGCAGGATTAGTCGCTGGCGGGAAATTATTTGTCTCTGCATTTGATTTAAATTATGAACTCGGGCTCGTGATCACCCTAGGTGTAGTAGTGTCTTATACCCTACTCGGTGGCTTTTTAGCCGTCAGTATGACTGACTTTGTACAAGGCTGTATCATGTTTGTTGCCTTGATTCTGGTACCCGTTGTGGCATATCAAGAGTTTAGCAGTGCTGATAAAATGATGGGCTTTGCTTATGAGTCGATCCCACATTTTTCTGATGCGATGCAAAATGTCACTATGCTCGGGTTAATTTCCAGTCTTTCTTGGGGATTAGGTTATTTTGGTCAGCCACATATTATTGTGCGCTTTATGGCTATTCGCTCGGTTTCTGATATCAAAGCGGCACGAAGAATTGGCATGAGTTGGATGACGGTCACCATTACTGGTGCGCTGGCAACAGGTCTAGTGGGTATTGCCTACGCCAATAAATTCGATATGACAATAAGCGATCCTGAAACCATCTTTATTGTATTTTCTGAATTGTTGTTCCATCCACTGATCAGTGGTTTCCTCTTAGCAGCCATTTTAGCCGCTATTATGAGCACGATTTCTTCACAGTTATTAGTGTCGTCAAGTTCATTGACCGAAGACATTTATCGAGTCATTTCGAAAAAAGAGTCAACTGAGAAAGAAATGGTCAGAATGGGACGTTATGGTGTAGCCGGTGTCGGTATTGTCGCCAGCTTACTGGCGCTCGATCGCTCAAATAGCATCTTATCGATAGTCAGCAATGCATGGGCTGGATTTGGTGCGGCCTTTGGTCCACTGGTACTGTGTTGCCTATATAAAAAGAACCTGACCCATAAAGCCGCTGTTGCGGGTATTATTTCGGGTGCAGTGACCGTATTGTTTTGGATTTACGCGCCAGTTCTGGCAGATGGAAAAGCGTTAACCACCGTAATGTACGAAATGATCCCCGGCTTTATTGTTAGTAGTGTAGTGATTTGGATTACCAGTGCTCTTGACTCGGATCCTTGTAATAAAACAGTTGATACCTTCCATGAAGCGAATCGTGTTTTAACCGAGCAACAGTAATGGAGAACAAAACTATGTCAACTTCACATTGGAAAAGGATTGTCGTTAAAGTGGGAAGCGCATTAATTGCGCCCCATCAACAAGGTTGTAGCAGCCATTATTTATTAGGTATTGCACAGTTTATCGCTACCTGTCGCGCTCAAGGATGCCAAGTTGTATTGGTATCTTCAGGGTCAGTCGCCGCGGGTAAACATAGATTCCCAGATACGGCAGAACCAAGTATTTCGCTTAAAAAAGCCATGGCAGCTGCAGGCCAGGCCGATATGATGGCCACCTGGGATAAATTGTTCGATTTCCCATCGGCGCAGCTATTACTTACCCATGGTGATTTACGCGACCGTGACCGTTATATCAGTATTAAAAATACTATTTTTACCCTGTTAGACAATGGTTTACTTCCCATTATCAACGAAAATGATGCTGTTACCGCAGCCAAGTTACGTGTTGGGGATAATGACAATTTATCAGCTATGGTTGCCGCAGCAGCGGATGCTGATGCGTTAATTATCTGCTCTGACGTAAAAGGGCTTTATACTAAAAACCCTAATTTACATGAAGATGCCACGCTAATTAAGCAAGTCAGTGAAATCAATGCTGAGATTTATGCTATGGCTGGCGGTGCTACGAGCAGCGTAGGTACTGGCGGCATGTTAACCAAGATTGAAGCCGCTGAGAAAGCAATTTCACACGGAATTGAAACCATGATTGTCGATGGTTTTGACGCGGACACATTCAATCAACTTTTAAAGGGCCAAAATCCAGGCACTTTATTCACCCCGTATGATGTACCCATGCAAGAACACTTGCATTGGATGATGCATACCTCACAAGTTCAGGGTGAGTTAATTGTCGAAAATGACTTTAGCGCTGACCTTGAAGAGCATGATACCCAACTAACCACTGACGATGTAGTGGCCGTAAGAGGCAACTTTTCCGTCGGCGATACTGTTTTAGTGCGCAAAGGCGATGGCACTAAATTGGCAAAAGCCAAATCAAACTACAGTAGTTGTTTATTACATTTTATTGCAGACCAAGAAGATCGTGAATTTGCCAACAATGCCCAGCAAAAAACGGGCCCACTGATCTCTGACAAAAACATCGCCATTTTGGAGCAACTATGAGTTTAATTAAAGATTTATCGCAAGCAGCAGCCACAGCGGCACAAACTCTAGCCCTATTAGATGAAAAAGTTAAAAACACTATTTTACTTGATATGGCCCGTGCACTTAGAGCACACAGCGACGATATTATTAAAGCGAATTTATTGGATCTTGACCATGCCGAAAAAGCAGATTTAGGCGCGGCAATGATAGATCGATTGACACTGACACCTGAACGTATTGAATCTATGGCTGCGGGCATTGAAACCGTTGCATCATTACCCGATCCTGTCGGCATGGTACGTGAAATATGTGAGCGACCAAATGGTCTAAACATTCAAAAAATGCGCGTACCTTTAGGCGTTGTTTGTATGATTTATGAAGCACGCCCTAATGTTACCGCTGATGCAGGTGCATTGTGCTTTAAATCAGGTAATGCAGTGATATTGCGTGGCGGTAAAGAAGCAATACATTCAAGCAAAATCATTGCTTCTATTTTACAAAATGTATTGCAAGCATATCAATTACCACCAGCACTGATCACCGTAATACCCGATCCAGATCGCGCTTTATTACTAGAGCTTATGCAGCAACGTGACTTTATTGATGTCATTATTCCACGCGGTGGCGAAGGCTTAATCAATTTTGTTACAGATAACAGTAAAATACCTGTTATTCAACACTTTAAAGGTGTTTGTCATTTGTATGTTGATAAAGATGCCGATCTTGATATTGCGATGTCTTTATTGCTCAATGGTAAAACCCAACGCACTGGAGTATGTAATGCTCTAGAGGGATTACTGGTACATCAAGACGTAGCGGCAGCCTTTTTACCTAAAGTGGCAGCCCAACTTGCTGCACATAAAGTACGTATAAATGTCAGCAAAAATGCCCAACAATACTTTGAGCATGCCAACGTTATTAGCGATGATGATTTCGGCCAAGAATATTTGGATTTAGAAATTGCCATTCGCCAAGTCACTGATTTTGATCATGCTATTAATCATATTCGCCGCTTTGGTAGCCATCATACTGAAGTGATTTGTACCCAAAATGAATTAACGGCTACGCGTTTTCAACGCACCGTGGATGCCTCGGTAGTGATGGTTAATGCGTCGTCACGTTTTTCTGATGGTAGCGAGCTCGGTCTAGGTGCTGAAATTGGTATTGCCACCAGTAAATTGCATGCCTACGGACCTATGGGCCTTGAGTCACTTACCACTGAGAAATACTTAGTCAGCGGTGTAGGTCAAGTTCGCGCATAATCAAATAGGCTCCACAATTCAAAGGCCAAGCGAAAGCGTGGCCTTTTCTTTTTAGCGACATTTTCGGAGGTTGTCATCTCTCAACATGAATCATTAGACCCCAATACCTGTATCGCCTTTATTGGTGGTGGCAACATGGCAAGAGCCATAATCAGCGGCCTACTTAAACAAGGTCATAACAGTGCCAATATTCTAGTGTGCACCCCCAGCCAAACTACTCGACACGACTTAATCGATAAGTTCAATGTTAAAGTACATCAAGACAATACCGCCGCAGTTGCGTTTGCTGATGTCATCATTGTTGCCGTTAAGCCTTTTGTAGTACCTGTAGTGTGTGAGCAGTTGAGTGAAGTTATGCAGTACGATAACCGAAAACTCGTTATCTCGATTGCCGCGGGAGTCAAACATGCCACACTCCGCCAAAAACTACATTTCTCACCCAAAGTCATTTGCGCCATGCCAAACTTGCCTACCGCCATTGGTGAAGGGTTAACGGGTTTATATGCGGGACCAGACACTCACGCTAATGACATTGCGCTAGCAGAAAGACTCATGCGTGCTGTGGGTGAAACAGTATGGCTAAAAGAAGAAAGCCAAATGTCGACCATCGTGGCTGCAGCAGGCAGCTCGCCGGCGTATTTATTCTTATTTTTAGAAGCCATGGAGAAAGCTGCCATTGAACAAGGGCTGCCGCAAGAAACAGCCACTAAAGCTGTGTTGCAGAGTGCTATGGGAGCCATATCAATGGCGATGAATAGTCAGCATAACTTGGCGAGTCTACGTCACCAGGTGACCTCACCTAAAGGCACAACGGAACAGGCAATATTGGCATTTCAGGATGGTGATCTTGACGAGCTAGTTGCCAGCGCAATGGCGTGTGCAGCGACAAGAGCAAAAGAACTGTCTATAGGCTAAAGGGGCTATGAACCTGAGCTGACGGTTAATACCATCCGCTTGGCTATGTGATAGCCATATAGCGCTTTGCTAAGCCACAATGGCTTAAGCTTAGCGCAGTAACTCTTGTTTAATCAATTTCATTAGAAAGGTTTCTCGTTCAATCGATAAGCCTTTTTTGCTGCTGTTGGCGATAGTGTCAAGGTTATGCCTAATAGCCTCATCGATATCAATCCATACTGGTATCATGCCGTTATTAATTTCGTGAGCTTCAAATTGGGTTTCCCCCAGCTGACTGTCAATATCACAAGTGAAACAATAAGACAGCATATTAACCGACGTATAACCATCTCGTTGCCAAGGACGATATTCTTCATATAAGCCAAATGGATTAATATTGCGAATTTGTTGGGCGCCAGTTTCTTCTTGTAACTCACGGATAAGCCCTTGCTCTATCTCCTCGCCAGCATCAACGCCACCACCAGGCAATGAATAGTCATGATAACGTTGGGTGTAAAGCATTAATATTTGATTATTACGCATGACAATTGCGCGAGCAGCAAGCCGCGTTAGCATTGTTTGGTGATTCGCAGCAATAAAATCTGCTGGAGTGTCGGAATGATAACGAGTGGTTAAGTGGCGCATTATAGAAGAGCTCATCGCAATAAAAAGCGCATGATACGTTGCCAAACTATATGCTTCAAGTTTGGCGTATAAGTTAAAACTACTTGCAGGGCGGCATATCAGTGCTTGTAATGACAACTTGAGTGCAAATAATAACAATCAATTATGAAGCTGATTATTCACAACAAGCGACTTTGGTACTCTTACCTCAATACTTATAGCCCAATACTTATAGCGCAAAACGTCTCATTCAATACTGCTAGCTCAATGCTTCCAGTCAAATACTCTTTGCTAGGTACTTTCAGTTAAATAACCAACGTTAGAAAACCACATTTTAAAAGCCACAGTTAAATACCCATTTGACCAAATTGGGCACTGCTCATGGCAACACATGGTCGCTCATCAATACGGTGCTGGGTTTAGCATGTGAACTCAAGACAACCAAAAGATAGATGACCAAAAAAGTCCTATCGGCAAAACCGATTATCACACTATGGGCGCCTGTTTTGACATTCTTAAGCTAATTGAAACAAAACCATAAATTTTAATCGTCCTTTCATACCAATATCTTAAAATAACCGCCTAAATAGACGGTTATTTTTTAAATTTTACCTATGCTTAGTTATCACTTATCAAGGATTGAATGATACGGTTATCAAGATACAAAGATTAACGTTCACTGAATGTCACCTCGGAAGTTGCTTATGATTAAATTTTGGTACAAACAATTCCCTCAGTATCCGCCTGATCACCCTGATTATTGGCGCATTCGCTTAATCGAACATTCGTCACTCATTACCACGAGTTACTTTCTCATTCTTACCCTGATCAACCTATTCTATTTTGAAGGTTATCAATATGCCTTGCTCGACGGTTCAGGCTTAGTTATCTCATTGGGTATTTACTGTCGTTTTCGTCGCACGGGTCATGTAAAGATAACCGCATGGGCTGTCACTCTCATGGTAGCCAGTTTAATTATGCTATTTGTGATATCAGCCAAAGGGTATTCTCATTCACTGTTTTGGGCGACGCTTATTCCGCCTTTTTCATTTTTTCTTATCGGTCGAACATGGGGCACATTTATTTCATGCATCTGCTTTAGTGTGTGTGCTTTTATTGTTTACCTGCAAACGCAAGACTCTCAGCCAGTGGCCTTTAGCACCGGCTCATTATTCAACGTTATTGAAGTGTGTATTGCACAAATTTTACTGTTTAGATTTTACGAAAAAACCCGTTTTTCAGCTTATCAAAAACTGGCACTGCGTAATTTAGAAATCCAAAAAATGGCAGAAACAGATAAACTCACCGGACTGTATAACCGTGAAAAACTCGATTTTGCGCTTGATACTCTACTGACCACACCAGCAGCCAATGCGCCCATGGCAACAGAAAGCGCTAACGCGACAAAACGAACAGACGAAGCACCGATTATTTACCAACCTTATGCGGATGACCATCCGCTGAAAAACCATCAAACAACTCAAGATTTACTCAGTAAACAAGCTGCCACTCAATACCCTATTTCGGTAGCAATTATCGACATCGATCATTTTAAACAAATTAATGATAATCACGGCCATTTATTCGGAGACAAAGTGCTATGCCAACTCGCGCAATTATTACAAAACCAAATGCGTAGCGACGATTTATTAGCACGCTGGGGCGGCGAAGAATTTGTGGTAGTTTTACCCAACACGACATTGGCAGATGCTGTTGAGTTAACCGAAAGGTTAAGGCTGTATATTGCCATGCAAAATATTCAATCAATGGAACTGACAATTAGCTTAGGTGTCGCCCAGTACAGAGTAGAAGACACGGCTCACAGCTTGCTTGACCGCGCAGACAAAGCCTTATATTCAGCAAAATCTGGCGGGCGAAACTGTGTAGCAGCGGCTTAGTAGGATAAAGAACAATTAACAATTAACAATTAACAATTAACAATTAACAATTAACAATTAACAATTAACAATTAACAGAATATTGAATCTTACTCTTGTAAGCGACTCGCTGGCGCATCCACAATATAATGCTTACCATTAATGCGCTCAATAATTTGCGTTGCGGTTAAATCATGTACTACATTAACCACCGTTGAAGCCGCATCGGTAATGGCCCCTATGACCACTAAAATAGGGATCACTTCCATCGGTAAACCTAAGGTGGTCACAATAAAGATTTCACCTAAAAATGCCCCGCCCGGTACTCCGCCAATGATAAATGCCGATAATACCGAAATCAAAATCGTCAGCATAAATACATCGGTCGTAAAATCGAGACCTAATAACGAATAAATAAACACGATTTTTAGTGCGGTAATAGCCGCTGCACCACCTTTATTGAGATTCACTAGTAACGGTAAGCTAATCTCGGCAATTTGCTCATTTAGGCCCATTTTAGCTGCACTGCGAATAGTCACAGGTAACGTCGCTAACGACGAGCTAGTGCCTAATGCCGTCACAGCAGGTTCAAGCATATGTTGCCAAAAACGTTTCACACCTTGTGCACCACCGCCAATCCACGCATATAACGTCGAACCTAACGTTAGGTAAATAGCCATCGCCACGAAAAACAGCCCCACAGCTCGAGCAAATGTCCCCATTAATTCAGTATCTTGACTAGCCATAGTCGCGGCAAAATAAGCACCAAGCCCAATTGGAGCCACATACATTAATATCGAAATCACTTTCATGATCACGGTATTTAAACTGTCGAGCATGCGCCCCACTCTCTGGCCATCTTCACCGGATTGACCAATGGCCACACCGCCAATCACCGACATAATAATCAATGCTAATATGTTTGATTTAGAGAGTAGTCCGACAAAATCGTTAGTTGTGAGTAAGCTGACAAAGTCCATGCTACCCGAGGCAGAATCAACGGTATTGGCTAAGTCTAATGTCACCCCTTGCGCGGGATCATATGCTAATGCCAACAACACCACGCCCACTGACGGAATAATCGCCATGACAATCGACACAGCCATAATAGACACCAGTATCGCGCCTAATTTCTTTAAATCGGTCATGTGAGCAATAGATGACATCACACTCACAGCAACCAAAGGTACGATGATCATAAACAGTAGATTGAGAAATATTTGTCCAATAGGCTTAAGCTTGATAGCCCATTCAGGAAATAATCCACCAAACAATCCGCCCAGCAGTAAGGCACTCAGTAAAATAATGGACGAACGATAAGCACGTAAGCTACTCAGCATATTGGATCCTAAGAACAATTAAACAAAGATGGAATAGGCAGCAGACTCGGCCCAAAGAATGATTAACGCGTTAACAACTAACAGAAAATGCAGATGTACAATTAACCCTATCAAGATGCTAGCAATTTTCACTATCGACAATCACTATCGACAATCACTATCGACAATGATTATCAACAACCGCTATCGATTTTCACTGTAGATCATCACTCTCTACAATGACGTACTAACAACATAACTTAATGATAAATATGACACAAAACCAATACTATACACAACTACAAACCGCACTAGCCGTTCGGCAAGGCTTGGATTTCAATAATGAGCCCTTCGGGGCCGCGAACAAAAATTTGTTTAACCGACGTTCCCGGCACTTCACTCATAGAATAGCGCAGGCCCAGTTTAGCAATTCTTGCCATGACATCTTGATAGTCATCACTGAAAAAACTCACATGATGAACAATATTTTGCGGCTGCTCATTTTGCGACAGTTGATTGCTCACATCTGGCTGCTGGTTAGCAAAAATATGTATCACATCTTTATCTCCGGTAAATAAAAAATAACCAGAAAACTCAAGATTAGGTCGAGTACCAACGGTTAAATCTAATAACGCCACCAGAAAATCGCTCATTTTTTGCGGATTTCTAGCACTTAGTGACAAATGATCAAAGCGAATATTCATACCACGCCCTTTTAGAATATAGCCGACTTTAGCGATCTTTATCAGCAAAGCCTTATATTACTGGGATTATGACTGCCAATGAACCACCACAAAAGCTAAACATTATCAAAAATCATTTGATAATCCATAACCGAGTCGTTTCATCAGTGGACATTAATACCATTGGCTCCACACTATCCACACCTCTGTATCGATCGGATAGCAGAAGATGCAACTCACATATGTTGTGCTATATGAATAAGTTAACCATTAAGTCAGTGTTGAATAGGGAGGTAACAGTATTTGTAACAAATGCAATATGAAATGATTGAGTTGAAAAAAGTAATTTTAAATAGGTATTAGATAGGATTAAAACGTTGTTAACTCAAAGCAGAGTATAAATATAATGTACAACATCACGGTAACGAGAGATTTTATGGTGCTGCGCAATAGGGAAGTAAATAATGGCAGACATAATCAGTGAATGAAGGAAGCTTGCTCACTCGCAAGCTTCCTAAAGCTAAACTACATGTCGATATAGATTGGCCAACCAAGTAGACCAATTAAGCCTTCTTTGTATTCCAGGCGCTCCAATCGTTCAGGAGAGGCATTTTGAATGGCCAACTCTTGATAACTTCGAGAGAAATGCAGGGTCCGCAACAATGCTGCGTTAAAATGTTTACCTAAATCTAAACGAATTGCATCAGCAAGCTCGTTAGGTAACTCGGCCAAAGCCACCTTAGTTTGTAGCTCGATAAATTCGAGGTTAAACCATTCATCTTTAAGTTCTATACGAGCCATGCGGCGTTTAAGATCTTGACGGACTTTTTTACCGTCAAAAAATATCCGATATAACACGGCTTCTGCCAGAGTACTTTCTAGATTGATATAATCCATTGGATCAAAAGTGCCGACAATGTAGAACTGTGCCAATAAGGCATTAATAGATTGCTGGCGATTATGCTCAGCTAATGCTTCTTGGTAGTAAGCCCAGCCTTGCCATTCGTCACAATCAGGTGGACTCGACACTTGATCAAGCAACACTTTATCTACGTCACCATAAACAGATTTACCATGAAGCCTGTGTTGGCTAACTTTAGTTAGCATTCCCCAGCCCTTCTGGAACGACTTAACTACGCCGTCATCAGTCAGTAGCAACCGTATAGCATTAGCCTGACTTTGGTCCGATAATGCCATTAAGCCAATGCTAACAATGCCGATAACATCTTGCGCAGCTTCTTCAAGCAAATGCATTTTATACTTGTTATAAAACTTATCAGCGAACTTAAGGCTCATCAAAATGGCTTTCGCTTTGATCTGTCCCAATTGCTCATTATTGAGCAATTCTTCGGTTCGGCCATAAGCCAACACCCGACTCAGATAGGGACCCTGATTTTCGTCACGTAATACCAATTGCATTTGCAGAACCCTTAATCAAGAAAGCTAAACATGTCATCAACTTCAGCATACTCGTCGGTGACTTGGTTCTTTTCTTTCGCCTGTATCACTAACTCACTGGCAAACTGGCTAATAATTAACTGCCAATCAGAGCCGGTGTTACGCAGCATGTTCTTAATCGCCTTTTCAACATTAGGCGCTCGATCGCGGATCAATGCTAATAAACTGCGCGGGTCATCGATGCTAAGACTGTGTGCCTCTTCGTCGGCTTGCCAATCGGAGTAACCCACGGTTTCTTCATCCGCTTCATCATCAAAAGTGTCGTTGATCTCATCGTCATCACTGCTGGTACCGCCTAAAATAAGCTCGATAAACGGAATCGATAGATAAAACAGCGCAGCAGGATCTTCAGCCAAACACTCTAAAATAGCAGTTTGTTTCTCTTCATTGTCTTGGATTCGAATCAGATAAGTCATAAAATCAAAAGTATGCTGCATTAACTCTTCTGCATTACTCTTGATTTTTTCTTCCCAATAAAGTGGCTGCTGGCAGACAATGTCGCGGATCTGTTCTGGGGTCATTAACTCAGACATAATCGATGGACACGAAATATCATGCTGACTGTTAATTTGTGTCAACGTAACGATATCCATTTTCTCGATAACTTCAACCAACTGATCATCTGACATCGACGATGCAATCAATTCAAATCTCTTGCTGGCCTGTTTAGGCTCAACATTAGCCAGCTCTTGTATTTCAGCTGCGGTTATTTCAATGAGACTGTTCATTCGATATCCTCGTCATATTGGTCATAATAACCTTCTTCATCGCTATCATAGTCCGTGTCGTCATCATCGTTTTCATCACGTTCATGCTCGTGAAGACCATCTGAATCATCTTCCTCAGGCTTGGGCGCTGTATCTCCCTGAGTCTCTAACAAATACACCACGGCACAACTTTCAATGAGCAAATCTTCGTTATATTTGCGTACCGCAAGCGCCAGAGGTAGATCGGCGTTGTTAAACGCAATCGTCGTTTTAAATTCATCCCAGCTTGGGTGAATATTCAAGCTAATCCAATGTGCCCATTGGCGCTTTGACTCAGGCGAGAACTTAACTCTTTCATAAAGTGCAACAGGTAAATATTCAGGGACTGAATCTAGCATCCCAGGATCGGCCAACAATATCTCTCTGATTTGGCTGGTAAACTTTGCCAGTGCATTTGGCGTATCAGGGTCGTTGTAAGATTCTATATTGTCATTGGCATTATTTTTTAGCTCATTAATGCGTGAGATATTAAGATGTTTAGCCATGGGATACTCAGGAATAATATTCGTCCCACAACTCGCGCATAGCTGCTGTGGGATCGGTAACAATTACGTTGTTAAAATCATTGATAAAAGCATTTCTCTGCTTTTTATCTGACAACACTTCGTAAGCTTTTTTGACTCGTTGGAGCTGGACAGATGCTTGTTGCTTTTCATCATCAGACGCCCCAAGTAATTTGTCAGGATGGTACTTATTCGATAAACGTTTATAGGCTTTTTTTATGTCATCTTCTTTGGCATTGGCTCTGACGCCCAGTACGCTAAAGTGGTTAATCATAGTTATTCCTGCAGGCGATGTGGCAGTGATTGCGAGATAAAAAAGTCTGTAAATAGATAAATTTTTTAGCCCGCTATTATATCAACAATCACAGGCTTGCAGCAAACATAAACCCAAGTTAAGTTGCAATCATTTAAGACATCAATTTTAGGACAGCTATTTTTAGGACAGCTATTTTTAGGACAGCTATTTTAGGACAGCTATGACACCCAAAAAGCAGCGTTGTCATTAACAGGTGTTATCTTTGCTGCCGTTAAGATGCCACCAGCCAAGTTGAATGATGCGATATTAACAATATCCACGCCTATCTGAGTTTGCTAGCATGATGCTTTAACGGCAAAACACCTGCAAAAATTACCCCATTTCAATCAGACTCACAAATTCGCGCATCGCTGGTGAGACACTGTATTTACGGGTAATAAACACCGTATTACCCGATTCAATACCTTGCAGTTGTCGGTAATGCAGATTGAATAACTGCTGAGCTGATTTTGCAATACCGCTGCTGACAATCGCGTAGCCAATATTGTGTTTTACCGCGCTGACTAGGTGAAATAACGAATCGGTTTCTAACACCACATTAAAGCGTAAATCCGTTTCTGCCATCGCATTATCAATGTATTGCCTAAACTGCATATTTTGGCTCAACAACACCAATGGTAAACGTTGCAAATTATTAAGGGTTAATCGGTTATCACTTAGCGCAGTAGTGTCGAGTTGATTAACAAGTGCTTGGGTTGATAATACCGCCATATCATTATCAATCTGCGGATAAAAATGAAACGTGCGACGATTCGCCTCAGTAAGGTTTTCATCAAACCCTAAACCGATATCAATTTGATGCAAAGTCAGTTGCTCAATCAGCTTTTCATTGGTGGTCACCAAGAGCGTTACGGCAATATTAGAATGCAGCTCGTTGAATGCTTTAATTATCGGCATAATATCGACACTCGACTGCGGCACAATGCCAATCCGCAAAGAGCCGATTAATGGCCCGCTAAACACACTCAATTCTTGTTTTAACGCCGCTTGATCTAACAGCATTTTTTCTGCATAGCGCAATACAATCTGTCCAGCATCGGTTAACGCAACAAACTGACTGCCGCGCACCACTAGCTCGGTACCAAAGCTTTTTTCCAACGCAGTAATACTGGCTGACAAAGTCGGCTGGGTAATATGGCAAGCTTTGGCTGCTTTAGCAAAATGCTTAAACTGCGCTAATTCATAAAAATAATGTAACTGTCTCAGGTTCATACGCCCTTCAAAGTCTACCTATCAATTCCACTATATTAATAGATAAAAACTATCACCGCATAAATTTGTTTGATTGGCTTTGTGTATTAGCGCCCCCTAAACTGTGATCCACGTCCGGTTTTGAGTCTATACACATGAATGCTTCATATAAATGGTTGCCCCCCATTGAACATCTGGTAGAGGAAGCGGCTGCCGCCATTAATATTAACGGGATTAACTATGCTGTGATGATGGTCACCCCTGATGATATTGAAGATTTTGCGATTGGTTTTTTATTTGCCGAAGCCATTATCCAACACGATCATGACATACATGACATTCAAATAACGCCATCAGATAGCGGCTTTATGGTTGAAGTGACTATCGCCAATCGTTGTCTGTCGGCCTTAAACAGTAAAAAACGTCGGCTCGTGGGTGCAACAGGTTGCGGTATCTGCGGTGTTGAAGCAATAGAACATGCACTGCCTCAATTAGCTATTCTTCCGGTCACACGCCCCATTGACATTAATAACCTTGAAACCTTAAAACAACGTATTGCCGACAGCCAAATAAAAGCTCAACAAAGTGGTGCGATACATGCGGCTTTAGCGTTAACAGCACAAGGCGACATTATCGCCTGTCGTGAAGACATCGGCCGTCATAATGCACTCGATAAACTTATCGGCATGTTAATAAGGCAAACAACCGCGACGCAAAAAACATCATGTAATACCTTATTAATCACCAGTCGTTGTAGCAGTGAATTGATCCATAAAGCGGTTCTTTTTGGCGCTAACAATCTTATTAGTCTAGCTTCGCCAAGCCAACTGGCAGTCAAGCTGGCACTAAAATACAACCTCAATATTATTCACATACCCAAGTTTTCAGCGCCTATTTATTATTCCAGTTACGATTGTCATTTTAATGTTAACCGTCTATCGCTGAGCCCTATCGGAGAAATTCATGTCTAGTCATCACCAAAAACCAACTAAAGCCGGCGGATTTCCTTCACTGCAAGCCACATTTACTCATGTACTTCGCAGCCAGCACACCAAGCAAAACCTTAAAAACTTACTCCGTGTTAATCAAACTGATGGCTTCGATTGCCCGGGTTGTGCATGGGGTGATAACAAGCAAGGTGCATTTCAGTTTTGTGAAAATGGCGCCAAAGCTGTGGCATGGGAATCAACAGGTAAAGGCGTTGGCCGCGATTTTTTTGCTCAACATTCGGTACGCCAACTAACAAAACAGACTGACTACTGGTTAGAGTATCAGGGGCGTTTAACCGAACCAATGCGCTTTAATGCGATAACGGATCACTATGAACCAGTAACCTGGTCTGAGGCATTTTCGATTATCGCCACCAAGCTCAACAGTTTAAGTAGCCCTGACCAAGTTGAATTTTACACTTCTGGACGCGCCAGTAACGAAGCCTCCTATCTATACCAGCTCTTTGGTCGACTTTATGGCACCAATAACTTTCCCGATTGCTCTAACATGTGCCACGAAGCTAGCGGTGTCGCATTAATTAACGCCATTGGAATAGGTAAAGGCACGGTAGTATTAGAAGATTTTGATGCCGCCGAAGCCATTTTTGTGTTTGGGCAAAACCCTGGCACCAACCACCCAAGAATGATGAATACTCTGCGCAAGGCCGCCAAACAAGGGGGTAAAATTGTCACTTTCAATAATCTTAAAGAAGTTGCCTTAGAAAAGTTCGCCAGTCCACAAAGCCCTATAGAATTGCTCACTCCAGCAGCCACTACCATCAGCCATTTGTATTTAACCCCTAAATTAGGCGGCGATATGGCCGCTGCACGAGGCATGGCTAAATTTATTATTGAACAACGTCCAGATAAAATTGACCATGAGTTTATACAGCAGCACAGTGCATTTTTTGAAGATTATCAACACAGTGTCACACACACTAGCTGGGATAAAATAGAACAGCAATCTGGACTGACAAAAGCAGAGATTATTCAAGCTGCGACCGTGTTCAGTGACAGCAAAACCGTGATCAGTTGCTGGGCAATGGGCTTAACTCAACATAAGCATTCGGTCGACATTATTCGTGAAGTCGTTAACCTGCATCTGCTATGTGGTCAAATAGGCAAAAAAGGCGCCGGATTATGCCCAGTTCGCGGCCACAGTAATGTGCAAGGCAACCGCACTATGGGCATTAATGAAAAGCCGTCTGCCGCTTTTATTACCAGCTTAGAACAACATTTGTCTACCAGCTTACCGCGGCAAGCGGGCCACAATGTGGTCGAAGCCCTTAAAGCCCTGCACAGTAAACAGAGTAAGGTGCTAATTTGTTTAGGTGGAAACCTTGCGGCTGCGGCGCCCGATACTGATTTTACATACCAAGCAATGCGCAATGCTGAACTCAATGTTCAAATCAGCACTAAGCTTAATCGCAGCCACTTACAAGTAACACACGACGCCTTAATTTTACCTTGTTTAGGCCGCACTGAATTAGACAAGCAGCAAAGCGGCATTCAAAAAATCACCGTTGAAGACACCTTTAGCATGGTTCATGCTTCAACAGGCATGACCGAACCCGCCTCTGAACAATGTTTATCTGAAATTGATATTGTCGCTCAAATGGCTCATGCAACATTTAACCATTCCGGCTCGACTCAGCTCAACTCAACAAACCATGCCGCAAATAAACTAGATTGGCTGGCATTACGTGATGACTATGCACTAATCCGTCAGCTTATCGAAAATACCATCGACGGCTTTAGTGACTTTAATCAACGTATCGAGCAACCTGCCGGGTTTTATCTGGGGAATAGCGCTGCTGAGCTTATTTGGAATACCACTAACCAGTTAGCTCAATTTAATCCTAGTCAGTTGCCAAATTCAGTTATTGCAGATTGCTCAAGCAACGCACAAACAACTGCGTCATCCTCCGAACAACACCCTATTTTTCTACTGCAAAGTTTGCGATCTCACGACCAATACAACACCACTATTTATGGAATGGACGACCGATATCGCGGTATTAAAGGTAAGCGGAATGTATTGTTTATGAACCAACAAGATGCTGTTCAGCTTAATCTGCTTGAAGACCAACTTATTGATATACAGTCTATTGCCAACGACAATATCGTCCGCAAAGTCTGTGACTTTAGCGTGGTTTATTACGACATTCCACGCGGTAACATTGCTGCTTATTATCCTGAGACGAATCCACTGGTGTCAATCAACAGCGTCGGAATTGGCTCTTACACCCCAACCTCAAAATCAATCCCGGTGGTTATTACTCCATCAACCAAACAGGTGATTAGCGTGGCTCAGGTGTAAGTAACCTAAACTCGGGATAACAATACTCAAACAATGTAGCCCTAGCGCATTAGCGCTGGGCAACTAAATCGGCCAAAACTTGTTTATATGCTTCAACTGGATGCGCGCCGGTTAATGCACTCGATTGGTTAAAAATGACCGTGGGTACACCCGAAATACCAAGTTGCTGCCAATGAGCCTCTTTGGCGCGAACCTGTTCTGCCACTGCAGCGTTATCAAGTAAACTCATGGCTTCTGCGGCATTAATACCCACTGCGGTGAGCTCAGCGGTCAACACCTCACGGTTTGAAATATCTTTATGTTCGCTAAAAAAGGCGCTGAATAAACGCAATTTAAGCTCCGTTTGCTTACCGACCTCTTTCGCGTATTCCAACAACACATGAGCGTCTAAAGTGTTAACCATTTTCATCTGTTCAAAATAGTCAAAAATAAAGCCATGTTCAGCCCCCTGTTGAGCAATATTGGCCCGTGCACGAACGCTACCTTCTGGGGTTGTGCCGTATTTTCTGGCTGAATGCTCACGCAGATTTTCACCTTCAGCAGGCATGTTAGGGTTAAGTTCAAATGGTTGCCACTCAATCTCAACTTGATCTTGCAGCCCAAGTTCATTTATCGCTGCTTCTAAGTGTTTATAACCGACGATGCACCAAGGGCACACTACATCTGAAATAATATCGAGCTTAATCTTTGCTGTCATTTGGCTGTCCTCATCTCTTCAAGTACGCTTTTTCACTGTAACGTGATAAAAAAATACCAATGCCATTTGCGATAACGCGGCATTGGTATTATGAAGTCATACATGAATCGACTTATCGTGAATGATAATCTTTGATAAAAATGTCGGTAACAATGTTAGTAAAGAATTACCAAGTAAACTTTTTGAATGCATCATCAACCGGTGTTTTTGCTACATGGTTGGTGTAGTTACTGATCACTTTTTGTGACAAGCCTAAAATGATTTCTAACACCTGCTGTTGGCCATAACCTGCGGCATAAAATGCTGCTAGTTCTGCTTCAGAAATATTGCCGCGGTTACGTACAATACTTAGTGTCGCATCTTGTAACGCTTGTAATTTTGCAGTTGGCATCGCCGCTTTATTACGTAGTGCTTCAGTTAACGCTGGGTCTACTTTCATTGAATGTGCAATACCTGTATGTGCTGGTACACAATAGCCACATTCGTGTTCAACGTTAATGGTTTGCCATACAACCGTTAGCTCTTCAGGGTTAAATGATGTGTCTAAAAAGGCCTGATGTAACTGTTGGTAAGCTTGCAACGTGCTTGGAGATTCTGCTAAAACGCCAAATAAATTGGGAACCATACCCATTTGTTTTTTAGCACCCTCTAACATAGCTTTGCTGCCTTCTGGTGCGGTGTCTACTGTATGAATAGTAAATGCAGTCATAATATTCTCTCTTCTAGATAAATAAATTTAGGAGCGTTTCGTTTCGAATTGAGTCCACTATAAACCAATTTGAACAATCGCTCAAGTTTATTTTGAGTGATTGCTCAAATTGATTGTTGTTATTCACATTTACACTAGAGAATATTGCTTATTATCAGAATAGTATGAGTTTTAAAAAATATAAAATAATCACTAAACTCAGCCGTTAATGCTAATTCTACTAGCCACTTGAACATTTAGATTGTCAATTATTGAGGCATCTAGAAATGCGTAGCGACAGCTCTAATAGGGTGAAGTACGATCTAATTAATAACAATCCCAGAATAAAGCACTTACGCCAAAACGATATTTAGACGATAAATGGGTTTATCCCCCCACATCTTTACACTTCTTTAATTGAACAAATAATTGAGATTAATTATCATTACCGCAAGTTTGTGGATTTGTATTAACGTTTATAAAAAATAATAAAATCAGCAGGTTTAACACTCTATTGCAATACTGCATGGCATAATTTGAGCAAACAAAAATGAACATGGTTTCGACATTAAAATGGTTTCACAACTGGGTAGGTTTTTTTATTAGCATCACCATGTTAATAGTACTTACCACTGGGGTATATCTCGGTAGCGTTGATTTGCTCAAACGCCTAGACAGTAAAGATCAAACATACTCTCCAATCACACTTGAACAAAAAGCCGATACTGTTGCGAGTGTATTTGAGCGCTATCCCGACATGAGTACTGTTCGCTTTCCAACAGAACATACGCCATATATTCAAGCTAGCACTCGTGGTAAATCAATTGCATTGGACAAAGAGTTAAATGAACTGTCGAGTAGCTCCTCTTTCGATTTACCTGGATATAGCACGGTATTTTGGTTGCATCGAAATTTTCTCATCGACAATGGTGGTAAATACATTAATGCATGGGCATCGCTTGCGGGGGGCATCGTAACCTTAATTGGCATTTACCTGTGGTGGCGAGTGCGTAATGGATTTAGATTAAAACAAAGTATTCCTAAAAATACCCGCTCAAGCAGTTTACTTAAAAGCCACATTCAACTGGGATTATTTATTTCAGTACCATTGTTTATATTGTGTATCAGCGGATTTTTAATCACTTACAACAGCTTATGGACAGGTGTTCTTAAGCAAGATTCCACCAACGAACAGACACTAACTTATTCTGTCAGCCAACCAAGTCATTGGTTGAGCCAGCTAAGCAATGCACAACAAATTTGGCCAGACGCAGAGCTTGTATCAGTAAGTAAACCACGCTCTAAACCCAATAAAGACCAGCAAGCAGAAACAGATAAACCACAAGACCTTGTGTACAGTATTCAATTCGATGAACATCAGGGCGTGTGGTTAAGAGAAGCTGATCGCATCAACATGAATTATCAACAAGGAACGATTGAGTCAGTAATCAAACACAGTGACCGACCTTTATTAGCTAAAATTGCCAGTTTTGTTCGGCCTCTACACGATGGACTGTACATGCCAGCAAGCTATGTAATGTTGATTACCTTGGTGTCACTCATTGGCACATTGATTTTATCATTCAGTGTGGTGACCTTTTACCGACGTACTTTTAGTCGCAAAAAAGCCAGTTAACGAACAGCCCACCTTGTTGCGCTACATTGCCTTCATACATCGACGACACTGTAGCGCAGCATGAAATCAAACCGTTAGCTAAACGCCATATAACGTCACCACCACCGCGCCACCTAAACCTACATTATGTTGCAGCGCTAATGTGGCATTGTCGACTTGCCGGTTGCCAGCTTGACCACGTAAGTGCCATGTCAGCTCGGTACATTGTGCCAGCCCAGTGGCACCAATTGGATGTCCTTTCGACATTAATCCACCCGATGGCCCAATAACAAATTTGCCACCATAAGTGTTGTCACCATTGGCAATCAATTCAGCTGCGCCGCCTTCAGGACATAAGCCTAATGCTTCATAAGTGATCACCTCATTTGGGGTAAAACAATCATGCAGTTCTATTACATCGATATCGTTGGGGTCGATACCAGCATCATCATAAACCTGCTGCGCCGCTTGTTGGCTCATTCCCTTACCGACGGCATAAATTGGGTCTTGCCACGACTGCTCGGTATCAGTTGCCATTGCCTGCGCAATAATCTTTACCTTGGATGTAATGCCGTTTTGACGGGCAAATTTTTCGCTGCAGACAATGGTTGCAGCCGCACCACAGGTGGGAGGACAAGCCATAAGCCGTGTTAAGTAGTTATCGTAGATTAACTTGTCATCAAGTACTTGCTGATACGTTAATGGCGTTGAAAACATCGAGTATGGATTTTGTAACGCATGACAACGTGACTTTTCGGCCACCTTGGCAAAAATATCGGCACCGACGTGATACTTATCCATATAATGTCGGCCAGCAGCACCAAAAGCGCGTAATGCAATTGGACCTTGCGGGGCATTAAACTGCTTTAACACTGGCTCAATCCGCTCAAAAGGGCTTTCTCTGTCGGTCCAATGCGATCCCAATGCACCTGGTTGCATTTCTTCAAACCCAAACGCTAACGCACAATCTACTTGTCCAGATAACACCGCCTGACGCGCTAGAAATAACGCTGTCGAGCCACTAGAACAATTATTATTAACATTGATAATTGGAATGCCGCTTTGAATTACATCGTAGAATGCATGCTGAGCGCAGGTGCTGTCGCCATAAATATAGGCTCCATATGCTTGGCCAATTGACTTGGCGTCAAGACCTGCATCGGTTAATGCTAGCTTTATCGCTTTAGCCGCCATGACACGATAGGGCTCATGCTTACCTGGTTTGCAAAATGGGATCATTCCCACTCCAGCCACTCTTACTGTTGTCATATTGCTCCCGTAATGCTGTTTCTAGTGAGATGTTATTGGGGATCAGTTATTGATAATTTGGAATAGGGATCTTTACAACCGATGTATTTAAGCCCTCGTTATTGGACAATATTAGCTTAATGACAACTGTTAACATAAAGTTAATTTACCTGTAGTACAACGCACCAAATGAAAGCGATAGCGCACCAAAATGAAACATTATCAGTCCAAGCATCAATCATTACTGACACTATTGAGCATTGAACCGACATGAAAACGCACCGAAGTAGAACATTTAACGGATCATTTCAGCAACATTTTCAGCCATTTGCACCATATGGGTTCATGAATATGCCAGTCAAGTAACGGTTTAGGAATGACTTTTGCTTTATAAAAGTATGAATTTCAACAGAGAATCGTTTTGTGGGAACTGAAATGAATAATATTAGTGATGCTATTGGCGTCATTGCACAAAGTGCAGACACCTTGTTTATCTTACTTGGTGCAATTATGGTGTTAGCCATGCACGCAGGCTTTGCATTTTTAGAAATGGGCACAGTGAGACATAAAAACCAAGTCAATGCCTTGGTGAAAATTCTAACTGACTTTGCTTTTTCCGCTATTGCCTACTTTGTCATTGGTTATCAAATTGCTTACGGCAATCACTTTTTTGTCAGCGCAGAAAGCTTAACCACTGATAATGGTTACCAACTGGTTAAATTTTTCTTCTTACTCACATTTGCAGCAGCCATTCCAGCCATTGTATCTGGCGGTATTGCTGAACGCGGCAGTTTTAGGCCTTTTTTACTGGCTTCAGCTTTGATTGTTGCCTTCGTATACCCGTTATTTGAAGGGATTATGTGGAACGGTAATTATGGCTTCCAAGCTTGGTTAGAAAGCCAATTCGGCGCCCAATTCCATGACTTTGCAGGTTCCGTTGTGGTACATGCCATGGGCGGTTGGTTAGCCTTAGTCGCCATCTATTTATTAGGTGCCCGACGCGGCCGCAAACCCGGTATCGCTTTTGCACCATCAAATATTCCGTTCTTAGCGCTAGGCTCTTGGGTGTTAATTGTCGGTTGGTTTGGCTTTAACGTTATGTCAGCGCAAACCCTCGATGGAATTAGTGGCTTAGTGGCGGTAAACAGTTTAATGGCTATGGTTGGCGGTACGATTGTGGCACTTGTGGTGGGTAAGAATGACCCTGGTTTTATTCATAACGGACCACTAGCAGGCTTAGTGGCTGTGTGTGCCGGTTCTGATTTAATGCATCCTGTTGGCGCATTTGTGGTTGGCGGTGTCGCTGGAGGTTTGTTTGTTTTCGTATACACCAAATTACAGCGCAGCAACAGAATAGACGACGTTCTAGGTGTATGGCCACTACACGGTTTATGCGGTGTGTGGGGCGGTATTGCAGCGGGTATTTTTGGCCAGCAAGCTTTCGGAGGCCTTGGCGGAGTCAGCTTTATGTCACAACTTATCGGTAGTATTGCTGGTGTTGTGGTGGCAATTGTTGGCGGTATGATTGTGTATGGCGTGGTTAACAAGCTATCGAGTTTACGCTTAAGCCAAGAAGATGAATTTATTGGGGCGGATTTAGCGATTCATAAAATTGGTTCAACCAATTCAGATAAATAGTTAAAAAGATAACCATTAAAAAAGGCAGAATCTTCATTCTGCCTTTTTTGTCTCCTTTGTCCCGTCCTGAAATATGTTCGCTCATTAAAGATAAACAAATTCATTAAAATCAATAATATTAAACCCTTATCGCCAATCCGAAACACCCCAAAATGAACACTTAATCAGGGAGACGTATGCGGCCATCATTCAGCGTCTTTGGCCTTAATAAAATAACTGACTTAAGCATAAATTTACATTGCAAAAATCATATCTAAATCCTAGTATACGCAAAAAAATAAACAATAAATTTACATAAAAATCACACTTATATAGCATTGTCACAAGGATGAAAAATGTTAACCAAAAACCAACTTTCGTTTGCCTTAGCGATTTTATTTTCCCTTTCTGCTTGTGGCGGTGGCGGAGACTCATCAGACTCTCCTTCAGAAACACCTGATGGTTCAACAAACACGAACTCACAATCTAATATCATTAAAAATGCCGATAATTATAATGCGATTGAACTTGAAAACGCTGCAGCGCAGTTAATCATCGCACGCTATACGGGGTCAAAATCATTGGCCACATTGACGCTAACAAATACCCAACATGCCTTTAAACAAGTCATAAATGGAGAAGGTATATTACTGCCCAACTTACATTTAGAAGAGCTTGATTATAATGTTAACGAATCTGGTAAAGTGGATTTTACTGCTCAATGCTCTACCTCCGGCAGTGTCAAATTTAAAGGTCAGTTAAGTACTCAATTTACGGGTAACCTTGCCATTAGTTACAATAATTGTAGTGATGGTTATAGCAATAATGTAACCGGCAATATGGCTTTTTCAATAAAAACTGCCACAGAAAGCCAATACAATTTTAGCTTTAACTTTGATAATTTATCTTGGAAAGAAGGTAATCTCACAACATCACTCACTGGCACCTATGGAATTAATAGCCAAGAAACGCCTAATACTTCCCAATACAGCAATAGTATCAAAACCAATCTTCTTTATACTTACTCAGGCCAAACTCAAGCACTTGTTCAGATAACTCAAACTCAATCGTATAAGGATAACCTGTTTAGTTGGGTTATTTCAGGTTCATACTTTCACAGTAAGATTGGTCAATTCAATATATCTACCAATGCTTTAGATGGAAATTTAGAACAAGGAAAGATCATATTTAAGGGCACCAATTCGTCTACGCTGGAGTTTTTGAATGGTCCAGTAAAATATACTCAAGATACAGACAACAATGGCATTGATGATGTAGGTACTTACTTTGCATCTATTTATGACTTAATCGGCAGTAATTTATCAAATAAACAGCTTGTTGATGTGGCTAAGATGTCATTACCTCCAGAAGCTTCAGCGCCCTATGGAAATAATTATCAGTTATATACAACTACACCACTGACTGTGTCGCCTGGGTATTATTACGACCCAGATAACAGCAATGACCAACTCACTGTCAGTTACCGTTGGTACATTAATGGCCAACCTGTCGCAGGGCAAACAAGTAATATCCTACCAGCTCATATTGCTGTTTTCGGCGATGAAGTAAAAGTGGTAATGGTCGTCTCCGATGGGATTAACACTGTTGAAAGTGATTACTTTTTCTTTACCATTAATGACTCACCGTCACAATTTAATGCGGTTAATCTCCCAAGCAACATTCAATCGGGACAAACCGTGCAATTTAGCGCATTGCTCACCGACCCAGACAATATTGATCCATCAAAAATTGGATCCTTAATTTCAGGCCCTAATGGTGCAACCATTGACAGCCAAGGTCTGGTCACGTGGCATGTAGGAAGTGACTATATTTTTCCACAGCAAAGTGTCGATTTTGTTTTTGCACTGACCGATTCAAATGGCAACATTCTAGAATCAGCAACGGTTTCACTTGATGTGAATGCCGATAAGCCAATGCCACTGGCTCGTTCAGGTATTGAGGTTCCTTATTACGAAAAATCTATGTGGGTGGGTGATTTTGATGGCAATGGTATTAATGAAGTCATATCAACAGATAATAACAACAGGCTGTTCATTCTAACCGAACAAAATGGTAGTTATGTGCAAACCTGGCTTTATCCATTTAAAGTGGCATCACAAGGCACAATTCAACAAGTTTTGGTTTTTGATACTAACAAAGATAATCGTGATGATATTGTGGTAATAACAACACACGGGATCAGTGTTATTAACGATCTCAATGCCTTGTCATACGAATTATTAGCTACAGATGATACGATCTTCAGCGCTGCAATTGATGATATCGATAATGACGGGGTCCCAGAAATTGCTTATTTGCATTCTCGAGCGCTGACTTCTTACGATGCAGAACCCATGCTCAGTGTTATCAGTATGTCAGCACCTTCAGAAACGCTGTTTACAACCAATATTAGTGCTCAACAAGTCATCTTTTCCAATGTGGATCTGCAACCAGGCCTTGAACTGATCACAAATACTGGCTTAGTTTACGATACCCAGAGTTGGCAAAATAAATGGGCTAACAGCACGCCATTTGGAGACCGAGCCGTAACTGCCGGTGACTATAACGACGATGGTGTTAATGAAATTGCCGGCGCGAATAATTGGGGAGCTATCACTGTCTATTCTGCAGTCAATAAATCGCAATTAGCGACGACAGAAGTCTTTAATACTTGTTCCATCAGTACCATTAATTTGGATAATGATAAGGCCGACGAGTTAGTGGTTGGTGAATGTCAGTCAGGACAATTGCATGCTTATAACTTAAATATTAATACACTCTCTGAGTTATGGTCTGTATATATTCCATATACTGGGGTGAGTTCGTTAACTGTGGGTGATTCAGACAATGATGGCGAAGACGAACTTCATTGGGGCTCTGGCACAATGAGCACCGGGGCAGACAGTTTTCATGTCGCAGATCTCGGCATTAATACGATAAACATCAAACCATCAACCCCCACCATTCAATTAGATACTTTTAGCAGTGCTGGTTGGTCAACTATTACCGATAATGATGAAAAAGCCGTATTCTTTGTTCCGCAAACAGCAAGCGGTTATGAAGGAAGCCGAATCCTGACAATGGCAGCAGATGGCTCTTACCAATTGAGTGAGCAAATATCGTCAAATTGGGATAATAGCTTTCATGCTGTCACCACTGATTACAATCATGACGGTTTTGGTGATTTACTGCTGCCAACAGCAGAATATTACGATGGGCGCATGAGCGTTATGCAATTATTTGATTATAGCTTCCATTGGCAATCTACAATCAGCAGCCAATCTGATATTGGCGTGATAAAGGCATTTGATATCAATCAAGATGGATTTGAAGATGCCATTTATGCCGATGGAAAAGTACTCAAAATAGTCAATATTGAAGATCAAAGTCTGATTGCGCAATACAGTTTTGAAAGCAATATCACAGACTTTGTTATATATGAAAACACCGTGATTGTGGCCCGAAAAGATACGGTCAGTGTATTAACGCTAAATACTTACTCTCTGTCAGAGCAGTCTTTTATCAATCAACGTTGCCAATATTTAACGTTACTCAACAAAGACACCGACCTTCAACAAGAACTAATTTGTATTGAAGGTGATCATTATGAAAACATCAGTAATATCTATACATACGAAATAGACAACTTAGTGCTTGTTGAGAAAAGCAAAAAAGCATTCGATCGTTCAATCTATGGTATTGCTATCGATGAATCTACCCGTAATAACCAAGGGTATTTTGTCACTGTCCAAAAAGGTCAAGGTTATACCGGTGAGTCTGATGTCAGTTACCACATTGAAAAACATGACGCTAACAGTAATGTCGTCTGGCGAAGCCCTGGCTTAATTGGAAAACCATCAGAGCAAGGGCTTAAAGCGCGATACTCTAGCAGTAATGGTACCCAGTTAATGCTGTCGACCCAAAAAGCTATGTATATGATTAATTAACAAATAATTTAATGTGTAATAAAAAAGGCAGAATATTCATTCTGCCTTTTTTGAGGCCAAGCAATTTAGTTCATCAATGCTTAGATTTAAGCCCATTTTTAACCATATCTTGACCACTTTCGAAGATTTCTGCGGTAATCCAACGGCCAAGTAATAGCTTGTGGTTATCACCAAATACCGCAACAAAATGACGTCCGTCGGCATGACTAGTTGCCATACCCACACCCGCAACACCTTCCAAACCTAAACCGCCCTTTTCCACCGACAGTAAAAAGCGTTCTAATTCGGCTAAATTATCAATCACATCATTTTCAATATTCATTTGTATTCCCAACAACTTTAGATCAAAACTTGGGTGCTACTTTACCCCATTGAACCTCAATAAGGTATATTGTATGCCATCTGTGCCTATAGCGCTGGTAACTGTACCACTCACTCAGGTCTAGTCGCTAAGATGATTAAAAACGTAACGTAAAATCAATCAGCTGCGCATCGTCATCGTATGAATCAAAATTAATCGACAACATCACCGTCCCTTTTGTCAGCATAATGTTATCAAAATTATCTTCTGCGTTTGGGTATCGCTCCAACAATTGAGATTTGATAGTAGGCAACTGATAATTAGCAAGCACAGCATTAAATTCACTCATCGTTTGCGTGCCAAACATCGACTCGGTAATTTTAATTGAATTAACGACTCCTTGGCGATCAAAACCCAATAATACATTGCTATTCACCAGCACTTTTGGACCGTTGTCTGTCAATTGGATTTGGTTGATGAGCTGTTGTGGTTGCAAGGTATAAGCTTGCTTAAATGCTAATGTCAACAATGTTGCGATGTCGATATTATCAAAGTTACCGAACTTAACGTGATAATCATCAGTGACTGTTAATGGCATAATTGCAAAGCTGTTAAGTCGAGAAACAGCAGCATTATCTAGACTTTCATTATAGTCTTCAAAAGTTAATATCAATCGGCTATTTTTATCTCCCACACTGTAAACATCACCTTGCTTTTTAAGCGCTAAATGCGCTTTCACGCTAGCAAGCCCATCACCTTGACGCACTTGGTTAGCAATCACCCAATTATCACCATCATAGTTTTCACTTAAGGCAATTTGGTTTTGACCATGGCCATTTAACAATCCTAAATCCTGGGTAATCATCTCGATACGATTGTCTTTAACAACAAACCATAGACTGCGCCCATAACCATAAACGGTTGCACCATTGTCGAGTTGCAACTGAATACTGTGAGGACCTAATGCTTGTTGTAAAACATCAACCGAGTCACCAATGTGTATGCCATAGGCGCTGTCGGTTGTAATAAGCGCATCAGGTGCTTGGTGTTTTTGCGCTTGCTTTAATACATTCCCCTCGTTTGGCATCGTCAACTTTACTGTGGTTTGGGTATACGAAACTGATTTACCTTCACTGTTATAAGGTGTGGGATCTTTGCTCAGTTGTGTATCGTCACAAAAGGTAACGTATTGCGCAGTGGTAATCACATGGATTTGCTTGGTGATCGATTTAACTCGGCTACTGTCATCTTGCAAGTCAATACTTCGCTCAATTCCGCCAACACTTAATCTATCAATAATAATCGCATCCGCTCCTGCTGCTGCAGCTTTGCGCTGTATTTCCACAAAGGCTTGTTGTATATAAGCATCACGATGGGACAACACGCCATCACTAGACGATTCCAGCATGTCTGAGTCAATATCGTAGACGATTTTATCATTGGCTGTATCGATAGTGTGTGGACTACAAAGTGGGTGAAAATCTAAAATTGGCGGTAATTCATTGGCGTTTATAGCAGGGCTTAACATTGCACAGCTGAGCAAAAAAAGTGAAGGTTTCATTTATCGTCCTTGAATATTAATTATTAAGAATATGTTTTTTTACAAGACGTTAACATTATCATTGTTCACTAACCTAAAGATAAACCTCTTCACTGTAAACTTATTTATCTTATCGAATACCGGTGGCGACGGCTATTAGCACGCAAATATATCACAGTGAACAAGATCGCACTTTTATCGACTTGCTATTTTGTTCCACACTCACTGTGCAGTTTCTGCACTTTTACTCTCTAACATACGTGTAACGACTTCATATAAATAATCTTACCCAAGTACTAGGAGAGCCCGATGTTTTCCCTTAATAACTTACACCTCAAAAAGCGGTTAATTAACCAGCCAATGACACTATTACTTATCATGACACTCAGTTGTGCTTTTATACTCACAGGTTGTGGTAGCGACAGTGATAGCAACAGCGAAATAGCCGAAACGGTCATTAGCGCTGATACTGACACAAGCACTGATACTGAAACAGAGGTCACTGACGCAGATTTTGAAGCGAGCGATTGGACAGACGAAACCCACAGCAAAAATGTCGACCCTAACTTTGATGAAGTATTTAGTGATACCGAAGTTAAACGGCTTGATATCGTTGTCACACAAGCGCGCTGGCAAAGCATGTTAGATGACATGACGACACTCTATGGTGAATTTGGTAGAAGCTCATCAAATAGCTTAAGTGATACCGATGAAGATCCTATTTTTGTTCCAGCTGAAGTATTTTATAACGGCACGCAATGGTATCGCGTCGGCATCCGCTTTAAAGGTAATTCATCACTGCAAACTAGCTGGCAACAAGGCATTCTTAAACTGGCACTTAAACTTGATTTCGACGAGTATGAAGACGATTACCCGCAAATTAAAAACCAACGTTTTTATGGCTTTAAAAAGTTTAGTTTAAAAAATAACTTTGATGATGAGTCAATGTTACGTGAAAAAGTCGCAGCGGATGTGTTTAAAGACGCTGGGCTTGCTGTATCTCACACAGGGTTTTACACCTTATACGTTGACCATGGAGACGGCCCAGAATATTTTGGTTTATATACTCTTGTAGAAGAAATTGATGACACTGTAATCGACACGCAATTTTCTAGCGACAAAGGTAACTTGTACAAACCCGAAGATGATGGCGCAATGTTTGTTGATGGGTCATTTAATCAAGAAGACTTTGAGAAAAAAACTAACGAAGACGACGAAGATTGGTCTGACATACAAGCCCTGTTTACCGCCCTACACGACGACACTCGCACCACAGATCCTGAAACATGGCGAGCCAATCTAGAAACGGTATTTGATGTTGATGTATTTTTAAAATACTTAGCCGTTAATGGCATAATTCAAAACTGGGACACTTACGGCTTAATGCCACACAACTACTATTTATATAACAATCCAGACAATTCAAAACTGACCTGGATACCTTGGGACAACAACGAAGCATTGCAAGACGGGAAACAAGGTGGCGCATTGTCGTTAGACTTCTCAGACCTCAACTCAAGCAGCTGGCCACTCATATCAAAACTGTACGCAGATGATGTATACCGTGACCGCTACAACCAGTTTTTACTTGAGGTTATCAGCGATGCATTTGAAACCAATAAAATGCAAGCAAGCTACAATGCTTACTCTGCACTTGTTGCCCCTTATGCGACCACTGAAGTAACTGGGTATAGTTTTTTAGAAAGTAGCAGCGATTTTTACCGTGCTATCGATGAGCTAATAGAGCATGCAGAAGATAGATCCACTGCTGTAGAAAGCTATTTAGACAAACAGTAAGCACGCCACTCCTTCACAATATAGCGCAACAAAAAGCCCGCCACATAAATGGCGGGCTTTTTGCTATGCAAAACAGAACCAATAAACTAGATACTAAGGTTTGCTTTACGCGCTTGATGTAGTTTTTTGTAGCTTTCGATCAAACGTAAATGCGGTTCAATGCCTTCGAGATTCATGCTGGTTTTGCTCAGGCCATAAAAGCGTACTGTGCCATTAACCGAACCGACGACATTGTCCATCACTTCTTTACCGAACATGCGGTTAAAGTTACCGATAAAGTGCTCAAGTTCTAAGTCTTCATCTAAGGTCACTTCCAATACTGCATTCACAGCTTGATAAAACAGACCTCGTTGGACGGTATTGTCGTTAAACTGTAAGAACTCACCTACCAATTCAATCGCATCTTCGTGCGAGCCCAATGCAAGATAAATCAAAATCTTCAGTTCGATAATGGTTAACTGGCCCCAAACCGTATTCTCATCGAACACAATACCAATTAACGTACGAATATCGGTATGGTTATCTAGCTGGCTTTCTTCTAAGCGATTAACTAACTTACCTAACGCTTTAGTGCTTAATGAATGCAGATTTAAGATATCTTCACGGTAGTTTAAAGACTTATTGGTGTTGTCCCAAATCAAGTCATCTACTGGATATACTTCTGAATATTCCGGCACTAAAATACGACACGCAGATGCGCCTAAATCTGTAAACTCGGCAATATACACTTCTTTGCCCATGGCCTCTAAAATACCGAATAAACCGCTGGCTTCTTCTTCACTAGTACCGCTAAAGTCCCATTCACAGAATTCGTAATCAAACTTACTGCTAAAGAAACGCCAAGAGATAACCCCTGTTGAATCAATAAAGTGTTCAACAAAGTTTTCTGGCTCAGTCACTGCCATGCTATTAAAAGTAGGCTTTGGCACATCGTTTAAGCCTTCAAAGCTGCGACCTTGTAATAACTCGGTTAAGCTGCGCTCTAATGCCACTTCAAAGCTAGGGTGTGCACCAAACGAGGCAAATACACCACCAGTACGTGGGTTCATTAAGGTCACGCACATAACAGGAAATTGACCGCCTAAAGAAGCGTCTTTCACAACAATAGGGAAGCCTTGCTCTTCAAGTCCTTTAATGCCCGCTAAAATACTTGGGAATTTCTCTAGTACTACCATTGACACATCGGGTAGTACAATTTCTTGTTCGATAATTTGACGTTTAACTGCACGTTCAAAAATTTCAGATAAACACTGCACATGGGCTTCTTGCAGGTTATTACCCGCACTCATGCCATTGCTTAAAAATAAGTTTTCAATAAGGTTAGACGGGAAATAGACCGTTTCCCCATCTGACTGACGCGTGTATGGAATAGCACAAATGCCACGATCTTTATTGCCTGAGTTAGTATCAATTAAATGCGAGCCACATAACTCTTCATCGGGATTATAAATATCTAAACAGTATTCATCTAAAATGCCAGTAGGCAGAGCGTCATCATCCTCTAGCGCAAACCATTTCTCATTTGGGTAATGCACAAATTCGCTATTGGCGATTTCAGTACCAAAGAATTGATCGTTATAGAAAAAGTTATTATTAAGACGCTCTATAAACTCGCCTAAAGCAGAACATAACGCGCTCTCTTTAGTGGCACCTTTTCCGTTGGTGAAACACATAGGTGATGCTGCATCACGAATATGTAAAGACCACACATTAGGCACAATGTTACGCCATGACGAAATCTCAATCTTCATCCCAAGGTCGGCTAACAACCCCGTCATGTTTTTAATAGTCTGCTCAAGCGGTAAGTCTTTACCTAAGATAAAAGTACTCGCATCTGCTTCAGTTTGGCCCATCAGCATCGCATTGGCGTCGGCGTCTAAGTTTTCAACGGTTTCGATTTTAAACTCTGGCCCAGTCTGAACCACTTTTTTAACGGTACAACGATCGATTGAACGTAAAATACCTTGACGATCTTTATCCGAAATATCATCCGGTAACTCAACTTGAATTTGGAAAATTTGGTTATAACGATCTTCCGGGTCAACGATATTGTTTTGCGACAATTTGATATTTTCAGTCGAAATATCACGAGCTTTACAATACACCTTAATGAAGTAAGCGGCGCAAAGTGCTGAAGATGCTAAGAAATAATCAAAAGGACTAGGAGCAGAACCATCACCTTTGTAACGGATCGGCTGATCGGCGGTGACGGTAAAGTCGTCAAACTTAGCTTCGAGTCTCAAATTATCGAGAAAATTTACTTTGATTTCCATTGAATATATCCACAGTCTTGCGCAACCAAACGGCCAGCTTGTCTAAATTAGGGTGAATTATCGGTGTTTTTGACCCAATAGTCTTGGGTTAATTGCCAAAATGATAGCTTTAAGGTGATTTTGCAGGATAAACACTATTGATTCGCTAGCAGCAGAACAGTGCTAGTGTTTATAAAAATGACTAAATTGATGAACACGCTCATTTCAATAAAAATAAACAGATATCACTGTAGAGCCAATCGTCACAGATCGTATTATGAATGTATTAACGGCAAAGGTTAAAGCCAGTCTTGGTAAAGGCAAAACCCAATGTATAAATGATGAAAGGTTATCCCCCTCATTCATCGGCCACTAAGTCCGGTAAGACCTAGAAACACTAGGTCCTGTTGATCTTTCAAGGTTGTTTTTGCAGCGAATTGTTGGCCATTACTTAAACATGAGCTACAAGGCAGAGACTTTGTGGTGTAGTTATTCTACATAAAAAGTCGATAACACAGTAAAAATGACCTACAAACGCTGCCCGAAAGGTTCGGCTAAAAACGTTTTACTCTTTGTTGAATGCATTTTGCTTAGATGACTAGGCAGCAATTCATTCGCCTCGATTAAAACGTTTTTAACTCGAACAAAATTCAACCAACAAAGATCAACAGACCCTAATCATCTGTAAAATATAAACAGCAAGTTCAATGTTAAATAGATCGACTAGCGAATAGTTACGTTTCGGCCAAAATATTCTTCAGACTCATACTTTGCGATTACTTTTTCAAGTGTATCGCCGTGATTATCCATCACCAATTTATGCGAAATTGCACTAAGTGAAATCAAAATATCTTTACACTCAATTCTGGCTTTCATCACCGATCCCGAAGCGGTTCTCAAGACTTGAGAAATTAGCTCATGATTTTTACCAATTAAGGCTAAAATAAAATGAACCATTACTTCAGAGCAAAGCTCTTTATCTTCAATTTTACTTGGTCTGACAACCTTTTCTAAATAATCTTCTTCTCTTCCTGCAGGAACAAAACGTTGTACCCAATAGAAATAATCTTCATCGTAAATGATAGATTGTATTGGTTTCATAAACGTTTCATCTGTCGATATCTTTTGAAAAAGCTCTTTTTTGACTTCATCAGATACGTCAATAAGCTCATCACCAAACTGTTTGTTGAGCATTGAAATGACTGCTTCTAGTTCTTTTAACAGAGATACATTTCCTGATGTCACTTGGTTATAAGCATCACCGACTTCGTCGATGTTTTGTTGGAATACACCAATATACTTATCACCTTCTTCAATAGCATCAAGTAAAGGTATCAAGCTATAACGTCTAACCTGAATCAATTCATAAAACTGGCCTAATTCTTCGCGAATCGCTTGGAGACGATCAATCGCTTTAATCAGAAATTGATCATCTCGTTTTATCGCTAAATTCAACCGAGAAAAATCGAGTTGATCATTTACTTTACGAACACGATTATCGATCATATTTTCATAGGTCTGTGTCTCATTGATCAACACTGAAAATTTATCTTCCATCTCAAAAAGTACATCTTGTACTTTTTTTAGACTTGTAGATCGAACTTGTTGATTAATTCCACGCACTTTTTCAGCTTCAGCCTGCTTCTTTTCACGAATAACCCAAGTCACTGCAGCACCAACAATTGTCAGACTTGTCGCCATATCAAAACCAAGCTGAACATTATCAAACCATGAAGGCATTATTTTTCCTTAAATGTTATTTTCCTGTTTGTATAAATAGTAATAACTGATCCAACTACTAATGTCACCACGAAAAAGGCTAAAAGATAATAAAAGTCACACATATACCCTCAAATTAAATCATTTTTTAGCGATTAAATAATTTATTTCAATATACTTAATAGCTCTAAAATCAATGTAATAAGTATTTTTCATCTCAAATAAGCTATCACTCAACACAAAATGAACCAACAGCGTTATAGTCACAGTAAACTGACCATCGTTCGGCTCTGAATTTATATATAATCTTTAATAATCAATCACTAAAAAACGTCATTATTAAGTATTAAATTGTTATTGCAACCGTGGGAAATTTCTTTTTATGCCCGTTAATTTATGTATTATGACAACCGATTTTCTAATAGAAAATGAAGAGAATTAGACTGTTTTAGTCATTAAAAAGCGACTTGCTGTAGTGTTCTAGGAGGGAATAACATTCTATGTGAAATGAAATATCGTTAGTGTAAACATTAACGCTCATCTTGTAACGAACTGACCACGATGAGATTATGACGCTTTATCTGCTTCACGCTTAACCAGCATAAAAGTCAGGTACATTTTTGTCGGTAGCGACAATGCCATGCCAAAGGCCACGCACATCGCACTAATAATAATTCCATTAACTCCCATCATCTCAATCGTATCACTGAAATTATGACAATAAATGCCTAACAAAATTAGGCTGAACCCTATAGAGATACAGATTTTTAAGATCAATATGAGTTTGTTATCCGGCATTATGGCCTCGCTATCATCAACATGATGTACAGCTAATATAATGAAACTATTTGCGATCAATAGCCTTGATTCAGATCAAAGTAGAAATAGGATTATGGAGAAATAAGAAAATTAGATCAGAGTTAGATTCCGCTCATGTTGAGGATGGTGATTAACAAGCAGAGGAGACATAGTTAAAATAATAATTTGAAATGATGACACTACAAAAATAAACCGTTTATACCCGTTACGAATGCAAGTTGTTAAATCGCAGACATAAAAAAACGCAAACAGTCGTTAAACCGTTTGCGTTATTCTTATAACGTCGAGTTACACAGCTACTACGTTAGCAGCTTGTGGGCCTTTTTGGCCTTGCTCAACATCAAAAGAAACTTTCTGGCCTTCAGCAAGAGTCTTGAAACCCTCTGAAGTGATTGAACGGAAATGAACGAACACGTCAGCGCCGCCGTTATCAGGAGTGATAAAACCAAAACCTTTATCTTCGTTAAACCATTTTACTAAACCAGTTGTTTTGTTAGACATGATGTGTCCCTTATATATTAAAATTAATCAATCTGTCGCGAAAATGCGATGCGCTCAAGCTTGAATTATTGAATGTCACGATGAAGCTAAGGGAAACACAGAGGATAACAACGATAACGAAGAGATTCTAAGGCTTTTCTTTTACTTGATGTTCATTAATAACTCTGAATGTCAGAGCAAGACATATAATACACGAATATCTAAGCTTGTAAATATTTTTATTGAATAAATATAAACAACACCTAAAACCACTTGATTAGCAGCATTGCCACCTGCAACCTTAATGCACGAGATTAACCACTAGATTAGCCACTAAGCCTGCCATAGCGCCTGCCATAGCCGTTAACCAAAAACAGATATGAAATTAGCTTCAAAATCCAATTAGGCAAGTCATCCAACCCAATTTACAATCTAGGTTTTCGATCCTACCGTGTTGATAATCCGGTTATTGGGCTTATGACTGTATAGTCATTATCTTTCTTTAATGGTTGTACTTTAACGGTTGTACTTTAACGCTATCGGACAAGCCTACACTTTAAACGCTAAATCAACATAGCAAGTTTATGACTAAGATTTTATCTTTTCTAGAAAATAGGCAACAACGAATAAAACCACAACATCTTGATAACATTATGTTTTAAAGATGAAAAAATTACAATTTAATCAGAAAAAAATACCGTTTTACATTATTACTGGCTCATTGAGCGGGTGAAAAAATAAGCCATTTCGCTTGAGATATCATCACCTACACCTTCCCTCACCAAAAACACCAAACATAAGCTATTGATATTAAATATTAAATTTAAATATCGATAATTAACTCTCTGTTACTTTTATAAAGTTGGCATCCGTTTTGTATTTAGTTAGATGTATTTACGTAATTAACTAGGAGTACCTTATGAAAAATACGATTCTTACTTTAGCCGGACTTATTTCGTTAGCCTCTTTTAGTACTTATTCTCACGCTGATGACTTCAAGAAAGACGCAGCAGAAAATGGCGTTTATGTCGGCGCTAATTATGGTTACCTAAAAGTCGATGGCGAAGATGACTTTGACGACGACAATGATGTACTCCAGGGCCTAGTAGGTTATCGCTTCAACAAATACTTAGCTCTAGAAGGTAGCTATATTGATTTTGGTAGTTACGGCAACAACTTATCTAGCGCTGAAACAGATGGTTATACCGCTGGTCTAAAAGTGACATTGCCAATTGCTGAGCGAATAGAGTTGTATGCCAAAGGTGGTCAGTTATGGTACTCAACAGATTATGACGTGGTCGGGTTTTCTGGCAATAAAGATGATGAAGGTGTATTTGCCGGTGCTGGTGTCGCGTTTAAAGTAACAGATCGTTTTTTAATTAATGCGGAGTACACTTGGTATGATGCAGAAATTAACTTAGATAATGTCTCTAACGGTTCTGACACAGAAACAGACTTTAAGCAGGCTAGTATCGGTGTTGAATATCGTTTCTAGTGATTCTAGTGATTAAGTAGAGTGCTTAAATTAACTACTTAATAATAAAATTCAGAAGGGTGTAATGCAAATTGTGTTACACCTTTATTTTATACCTATCATTCTAAGATCCGCATTAAAGCGATTAACCTTCTACCCAAACAAGTTATATGAGCATCGCTCTTGTGTCTGCGATTTACGTCAATAAAACAATTGATGATTTAGGTTGCTTATCTTTAACTCTGTTTATTCACTGCGATGCAAAATTTACATACTGAGCTTGGGGCTCAAAACAACAAGCGCTGTATTTTTATCGCCACGGAGTATTGCGATCCTGCAGCATAAAAAAGTACGAATCACACGTTGAAATAATCAAAAATCGACTTTAAAACGAGCCACTCGCGCCTCAGTTAATGTACATTGGGTGAGCTGCATAAGTTCCCCCAAGGTGATACCTGGAGTTTGTTTAATTAAGCGGACAAGTTTTGCATCTAATGGCTCTAACTTATCTGCATGGCCAAGAAGCGCGGTCTCAATCTTTTGAATAAGATAACGAAAATTATCATCATTTTGTGCTTTTAATTGTTCAGTAAACGACTGAATATTAACCGCCTCACCGATAACGCCCCAATTCCGAGACCGACGTACACGCTTCAGCTCGCAGTTAAATTGCAGCGCAATGACTTTAGCTTGCTTTGTTTTCTCCCCACCAATTCGATGAATAAGCGATGGAAGTGGGATGGTAATATCTTCAATCATAATATTTTGTGGCAAACCTACTTTGTTGAAATGAGTTCTGGCTAAAACACTTTTATCGGTAAAAACTACTAACTTCAACGTTATCTATAACTTACTAGCATATCTTTAAAAGCAACATAGTAAAAAAAATTAGAATTATGTAGTAACCAATCTCTTGTCACGATTGATGACGTTTTAGCGTTCGCATTTTAACGCTATAATGCCACTCGAAATAATCACCTGCTATCAATATTAACCGCTTACCAGCGCATTTAGCGCCCTTTCTGTTGAAAGCTAATGTTAAAATATGTTGAATAAAATTAAGTAGAAATACCTCATGAGTCCAGAACGTTTTGCCCGAATAAATCAAATGCTTGATAACCGCCAAGTCGACTTAACGGTTTGCCTTGATAAAGTGCATATGACCAATAATATTGCTGCGGTTCTTCGCTCTGCTGACTGTGTGGGCATACATCAAATTCATGCTGTGTGGCCCGATGATGATATGCGGGTATCGGGTAATACCGCTTCTGGCAGCCAGCAATGGGTTGATACCGTTAAACATTACACTTTTGAAGAAGCTCACCAGGCCTTTAAAAAACAGAAAATGCAGATATTAACCACTACGTTTTCTGACTCTGCGGTCGATTTTCGTGAGATTGATTATACTCAACCCACTGCCATTATCATGGGTAATGAGCGTGACGGCGTCAGCGCAGAAGCCATTGCCGCAGCAGACCAACATATCATTATTCCCATGCGTGGCATGGTGCAATCGCTTAACGTGTCGGTTGCCGCTGCACTAGTGATGTACGAAGCTCAGCGCCAGCGCGAAGTAGCCAAGATGTACGGCATACGTAGACTGGATCACAGCTACTGCCAGACTATGTTATTTGAACAAGGTCATCCGGTTTATGCCAAAGCGTGTCGCCGCAAACAGATCCCCTACCCCGCCATTGATGATCAAGGCCAAATTGTAGCTGACAAAGAGTGGTGGGATAGAATGCGCGCACCAAATCCACAAACCTTGGTGGATTGATGCATCAACTCAGTACATCTACTAATAACTAAGAACTAAGAACTAATAATTGAGGCCAGTAATTGAGGCCAGTATTTGGCCTCAATTATTCTGCACCACTGTTTGATAAGTATTCTGAACGACTTGATAGAGTTTTGATTCATTTGAAATAACCGCTGAGTTGTAAGAAAACTACGAGGTTTATCAACCTGCCATCTACACTCCCTTGCCTACCATCAAATGATTGAACACTTACAGCTTACTGTCAGCATATTTCATCAAGTTGATGTATGAATCAACATAATAAGCATCCCGGTTATTGGCTAAAAACGTTAATAATTCAGCGTGTGCCTCAGATGACACCGATAAATAATCTCCTCCAACCCCATGAAATATTACGTTTACCAGTAAAGTATCTGCGGGAATATGGCGAATATAATCGATAAGCTCTTTACCACTTTGGCCTTCTGGATATAATATCAGTGAAAATCGAGAATCTTTCCCTTGCCCTTTCACCGCAGTAAATAACTCATTGAGCTGACTCAGGTATTGTTGGTGACTCAACACATCAGCGCCAATTACCATATCGCCACAAGGCACCGTATAAGTCCGTTCCGATTGACCATCAATGGCCTTTAAAAAAGTATTGGCTACTTTTAGCTCTTCAATCATCTGCGCCACGCTGTAATGATCAAGATCATGATGCGCCTCTACCCAATCTTTGTTCGGCAAAGAGGCTCGACAAGGATGATAAACACTGTGATTGCCAAGCTCATGGCCACGGTTAGCTGCTGCACGCCATTCATCTAATCGGACATTCATAACCGGAGAGTTTACTACCACATAAAAAGACGCCTTGAAATTATGTTTATCCAGCGCGGGTATCACATTATCTAACTGACTATTAAGCGCATCATCATAAGACAGACTAACGGCTAACTTGCTCCCGCCTGGCCAAGTGAACGTATCACCTAGTGTGTTAACCGTACTTGGCGTTTCTGCATAACTTGATAATGAAAGTAGTAGTGCAGCAAAAAAACAAATTGGTTTAATCATAATAATCTAGTGTCCATAAAGTCACTTGAACTAATTCCTTGTCATTAATCCACATGCGTTTAATCTACATCAGCATGGTTGAGTGTTATGTAATCAAAAGCTCAATCGTCTATTGGACTTGGCCGACGCCATGCATATTAGTCGCTAGTGTTAATCCTATAGGCAATTGCTTTTATACGGTAGCCGTTTTTTATACAGTATTGAAAGCTATCGTTTATTCAACGCCTCAGGCAACTTCAGCTCAATTGGTGCAGATTCAATGATTGTATAATACTCATAAACTATTTAGGATCAGCACATCTGACTCGCAAACAAGAATTCACTTAATGACCACTGAGCTTTATTTTATCTACGACTCACATTGCCCTTGGAGCTATGCCACCACACCGTTGGTGAATGCATTGCAGCAAGCCTATCCCGAAATGAATGTACATTTACTGCATAGCGCACATTACATTGGCAAAGACAGTGCTGGCGAAGAGCAAATGGAAGCGGCTGCAAAAATGAGTGGACTGAAATTTGGCCGCGATCATATTCGTTACGTAAACAGTCCTAAAAGCTCAATCAAAACCGCAAACTTTATGGCCTGGTTGCAGGGCAAACAAGCTGACAAGCAATTAGATGTGCTCAATGCGCTACAAAGAGCCCATTTCATTGAAGGCAACCCGCTTAGCAACAAGCACGACTTTAATGACATTGTAGAAAAATTTAAGCTGTCACCATCAAATAAAGTGTTTAAAGATGAGCTCAGTATGGACGCAGAGTACGTACTGGAAGGCATAGAAGAGATACAACAAGTCATTGGTACTACCGGCTTTCCCGTTTTAGTCATGACCGTTAATGATAACGCTATTTTTATCGATCACTCACAATACCTGAGCAGCCCTCATGCTGTGGTTGCTGCGGTTGAAAAAGAGATAGCAGCGATTAAACTCGCTAAAACTGAAGCATAACGATAACTCGTCACTTGCCAAATACATCATCGATGTGAATGCGCCAGCAGTAAGATCAAAAAAACCACGGCTAATGACCGTGGTTTTTAGTTAACCGCCTCTCTCAACCGTAATGGTTAAGCAATGCTTTGAACCTGCGATGCGAGTAACCAAATGGCTAATGCAAAAAATATTACACCCATAAATTTATGTTGATATGTGCGGAATTTTTCGTTTTTGAGCAAAGATTTACCCAAACTACCCACTAATGCTACCAACAGTAAATTGAACGTCAGTCCCATCACATTCAGCAACAAACCTAGCGCCAGCATTTGTTCACCTGAACTAACACTCAACTGAGTAGACACAAACTGAGGCAAAAATAACACAAAAAAGATCAACGCTTTAGGATTCAGTAAATTGCTCAGTACCGCACGACGATAGAGTAATTTTGCAACATTACCTTGTTGGGTAATCTCGGGCGCGTCGCTTGTACCACTGCGCATGCAATCCCAACCCATTTTCAATAAATACGCCCCGCCCAATACCCGTAATAGCTCTAACGCCATTGGATTCATTGCCACAAGTGCAGAAACACCCATAGCAGCAAGCAAGGTTAACACCAGTCCAGAGGTGGCATTACCAAAACAGGCATACACACCCACTTTGCGGCCATAGCTCAAACTAGAACTCGCAATCAACAGCATGTCAGGTCCAGGAATTAATAATAACGCGACAACAGTGGTTAAATATAAAGGAAGTAAAGCCAGATCAATCATCATAAATACACAAACAACAGCTATTAAGACGGGAAAATAAGGCGCGGATTCTACAGCTATTCAACATGAATGAAAGTCATGTTGGCCTTCATGCCATGTTTAAGCACTGCGACCATTGGCAGAGATTGTTTACGATTAGGTACTTGACGGGAAAATGAGTTAATGACTGTAACGCAAATGGATAACACCGCTACAAACAACAAAGGCCAGCCCATTCGGCTAGCCTTTCGTTTTAACAATAAATAACAGGTAATCAGTCTTACTTATAGAACGCTTCAACCTTGCCTTTTACTGTCATCGTAAGCGGTTGGCCACGACGATCTAATGCTTTATGTGAGGCGACTTTTACCCAACCTTCACTGATGCAATATTCTTCAACATCAGCACGCTCTTTGCCATTAAACAAAATGCCAATCTCGTGTTCGAAAATTGCAGCCACATGGTGTGGGCTACGTGGATTAACGCTAAGGCGATCTGGTAAAGCGGGTTTAGCAGTAGTGTCGTTCATTGTCGTATGCTGTAGTTAATAAAACGTGCGCTATTGTAGGCAATACCGGCCTGATGCTCAATAGCGGCTGTCATAAATGTGAGTCGCACCGAAAAGATACTGTCTGCCAGGGAAGAAGTACTAATAATAAACGCTAAGCATCAGTGTTAAGCTGAGTGTTAAGCTGAGTGTCTGTATTTAAGATCCCGTATGATATTTTCAATGCATTTTAATTGCATATGATTTTTAATTGCATATCGGTAGCGTTAGTTTACATTTAGCGTAGTGAGCGAAAGAGTATTGACTGCCACGGGTTTAATCAAAGGGATAATGGGCAAGGGATGATGACGCAAAAACGATCAACTATATGGCATTGGTTTTTAGACGGCAAGATTGCCCCCGCTAACCTTAAAGCCGCAATGTTAGAGGTCTATCCCCATCCAAACGCAAAAAATTGGCAATTATTAATCGCCAATATCTTACTGTATCTCGGAGTGTTGTTATTTGGCGCTGGGGTGATTTTTTTCATGGCCTTCAACTGGGATGCGCTATCACACCTCAATAAATTTGCCATAGTCGAAACCATATTTGCGTTGTTTATTGGCGGATTCTATCTCAATAACCGCGCGCAAAAAAAGCAATATTTACAGCAAAAATCCCAACATGATCAATATCATTTGCAAGCTCAACACAACCAACAGACTTATGGCTGGAGCTTAGCCAATGCAATGTTACTCGGGGCCAGTATTATGCTCGGGGCATTGCTGGCGTTAGTTGGGCAAACCTATCAAACTGGCGCCGATCCATGGCAACTATTCGCCATTTGGGCAGTATTAATTTTACCTTTTGCTTACATCGCAGGTTTTGATCTGTTGTGGTTACTGGTAGTGGTATTACTCAACGTCAGCCTAGGGTTATATCTTCAATCCTTTGCTTCTGTATTTAGTTTTCTACTCGAAGACATTCAACAAATTGCTATTTTTGGCTTAGTTAACTTAGCCATTCACCTACTATTTACCCTTGCGAAAAGCTGTCAGTGGCGCGGACAATTACGCTTTAACTGCCCCATGGTAGAAGCAACCAGTTTACTGGCTAGTCTGAGTGCATTTACCTGGCTAATAGTGTGGATCATTTTTGACTTCAGCTATGACTTCGACTCGAGCGAACATATTACCTATTATGCGCTGCTTTACCTCGCCATCCTGACTAGCTTATTTGTTTGGTATCGTTATCGTTCGCCCGCTTTGTATCCGCTCACACTGGTGTTAACCAGCATAAGTACCGCGATTGTTTCGCTACTTTCAAAGGAGCTATTTGATAGCCACGACACCATTGGAGGCTTTTTTCTGATAGCGATGGTGGTCATAGGCTTAACCAGTGGCAGTTTATATTGGTTAAAAAAATTACAAACAGAGTTTGCTCAAACGGCAATGCTTAACAGTGAGGAAGCCGCTCATGAGTAACATTAAATCATACAACGCATTATGGCTGTCACTGCAAAATAAAGGCTGGGTAAATACTGATACCGCACCAGAATCCTTGTTAGCCAGCCCATGGTATATCATTGCTGCACAAATGCTTGGTGGTTGGGTTGCTGCGCTATTTTTATTAGCGTTTGTGATGCTGGGGCTGTCATCTGCGAGTGATATAACCGAATCGTTTATCGGCTTTGGTGGCGTACTGAGTCTAGGATGCTTAGCGTATTACCGACTGGGTGAGAATCGCCAAGAATTTATTCTACAAATGGTATTTGCGTTTAGTTTATGTGGACAAACAATGCTGCTTTTTGGCACCTTCGAAAGCCTAGAATCTAGCAACGAAACACTCATCGCAGTCATTTATGTGGTCACGTTTGTCATACACTGGATAGCCATACCCCACAAAGCCAACCAATTTGTCGCGGCATTAGCCATGGTTCCCAGCTTATTAGCCATCTTAGTGATTAACCATTTATCGCTACTCATATTGCCATTATTGGTGCTGAGTTTAGTGGTTATATGGACTCAGCTTTATCGATGGCCACAACATTATCAACGTATCAGAATGCTAGGTTACGCCGTTGCTATCAGTTTACTACTCGCCAATTTAATGTTGTCAGAAATTAGCGACACCATGGAACTGCCTAACGTGCTGATGGCATTAAGCTCTAGCCTAAGTGACTACTTAGCTATCATAATCAGCCTATTATCTGCGCTATGGCTGATTAATCAAATTTTTAACCAGCTCCATTCTAATGCCAATAGCGATGCTAATACTGATAGCAATGCCAATAGCAATCAAGTTTTTATAGTGCGTCCTCGCAACAAGTTGATGGTGATTCTTGCAGCAATATTAATCGGCCTACTTTCTATCGTCATGAGCGGATTAAGCGCCGCACTACTAATGCTACTGCTAGGCTATTTTTATAACGAGCGTAAATTAGTCATCATTTCGGTATGCGCCCTGCTCGCCTTTATCGGCATGTATTATTACTCACTCCACATCGACTTGTTTGATAAATCACTGTGGTTAATGGCCAGCGGCATAGTGCTACTACTGCTCAGATTTGCCATGAGCATAAATACGAACAAGACAGCTGAAGCAGAAATGACCATGAATACCGCGACAACGGCACACAATAAGGAGCAACCATAATGCAATTAAATACTATGGCGGCGCTCAACTCACGCCAACTCAGTAAGCGGTCGCTTTGGGCTATTATCGCGGCAGTATTGATACTTGCTGGTATTAACTACAAGATTTATCAACAAGAACACTTGTTGGCTAATGGCGAAATCATCCTGTTTGAACTGGCTCCCGTCGACCCTCGCTCGTTAATGCAAGGTGATTACATGGCGTTAAATTACGATATCGCGAGAACAGTTAGCCGGTCAGTCGATGAACTATCAAACACGTCAAATAACCATGATGGCTTTTTTATTGTCACACTCGACCAAAATCGTATTGCCCAATTTGACAGTATCTACAACGGTGCCACGCTAACACCAGCACAGCGACTGATCCAGTACCGCGTTCGTGACGGCAGAGTCAAACTGGCCAGCAACGCTTTTTTCTTTCAAGAAGGCCGAGCTGAAGAGTTTGAACACGCAAGATATGGCGAGTTTAGAGTTAACCAGGCAGGACAATTGTTACTCAGTAACATGATAGACAAAGATTTTAAGCGAATTTAAATAAACAAATGTCATTCATAACTTGTGCACAATCGCTAAAGTAAACTGTTCGATTGTGGGCGGTATAATGCTTATAAATGACTAATCAACCAAAGGGTTCGTTAGTTCATTATTCATAGTATTCACAATAACGTGTTAACTGAATCACGACTTCGTTAAAGCATTGTTCTAAGTCACTCACGTGCTCAGCGGTAACGCTGCCCTTTGCAGCCAGTGTTTCAACTTGCTGACAAATATCGGCTAACGTTAATGCCGAAACAGATTTTGATGACGATTTTAAGCCATGGGCTTGAAACGATAAATCGGCGTAGTTTGCGCTAGCCGCATAAGCACTGATTAACTTAACTTGCTCACCTGCCGTTTGTAAAAAGGCATTAAACACCATGCAATGCACCGTGGGATCATCACCTAACATTGCATTTAACAATGCTATATCTAATTGATCGAATGAATCAGTCTCAACCTCTGACACTTTATTACCGTCAATATGAGCATTAACCATGGTTGTTGAGTGCTCCATTAAAAGCGATTTAAGCTTAGCCAACTCAACCGGTTTAGTTAAAAAACCATTCATACCGGCATCGTAACAAGCATCTATATTGTCTTTAATAATGTTCGCTGTAATCGCAACAATGGCTAAATCTTTAAAGCGGTTATCTGCTCGAATCCTTTTCGCCAGGCCTAAACCATCTAAAATTGGCATTTGAATATCGGTTAACAGTATATCAAAACGTTTATCTTGCAGACTTTGCCAGGCTTGCTCGCCATTACTCACAAACGTTGAATGTACCCCAAGCAAGGTTAATTGTTGCTTTAACACTAGCTGATTAGTCACTTGATCTTCAGCAACCAGTACTTCTAATATAGGAAAAGTCTCTGCTGAAACGAGTTGTTCGTTGATGTCAGCTATATCAGATTGAGTTGTAAAGTCTGTTTTAGCCAGTATGTCAGTTTTAGTGGATACATCGGCTTGCTTAAAAGCATTAAAAATTAAACTAAAACATGAACCCTTGTTTAGTTCACTTTGTACTCTTATCTCGCCTTGCATTCGCTCAACTAACTCTCGGGTAATAACCAATCCAATACCCGTGCCATTAATGTTGCTGGTTTCGGCACCTAAGCGATCAAATGGCTTAAACAACCGCGAAACATCATCAGCAGCAAAGCCATAACCGGTATCTGCTACGCTAATTGTGCATTGGTTATTGCTCGATACGCTGCAGCTAATAAAAATATCGCCATGGGGTTTATTATATTTAATGGCATTAGAGAGTAAATTTAACATTACCTGTTTAAAGCGGCGCTCATCGACATAAAAGCACAGCCCTTCGAGTTCATTAAATCCCTCGATATGAATCGTCATCGACTGTGCATTGATAAGTTCACTTACAAACTCAACTGAATCCTCAACAACATGCTTGATTGGCACATAATCAAAACTGAACTGCATGTTACCTGACTCAATCGCCGTTAAATCAAGCACATCATTTATTAATAACAGTAAATGTTCACCAGCCCGATATATGCCCTTGGCATTGTCTTTTTGGACTTTATTAGCAAGATCATCATATTCATATAACTGTGCTAAGCCTAAAATTGCATTTAATGGCGTACGCAATTCGTGGCTCATGCTGGCCATAAAATCTGACTTTGCTTTACTTGCCGACTCTGCCTGTATTCGCAGGGAGTTTAATTTTTGATGATTACTCGAGACCTCGGTTGCCATGTGATTAAACGCATTAATGACACTGCCCACTTCGTTATTTTGGTGCTTATCGACATGGCAATCAAAATCACCTTTTGCCAGCCGTGCAAATGCAAATTCCAATGAGCGCAATGGTTTGGTTATTCTATAATCGACCAACCAAGCTAGCGCCATAAAAAATAAAACTAAAATCATAAATTGAATGTATATCAGCGTGTAATGCAGCTTTGATGATTCATTAATTTCATTGGTAAAGTTAACCACTAGCGTAATGCTTGCTAATGGTTTTTCTAAAAACATAATTTGTTGGCTAAGCAGCATGTCACCGCTTTGGGTTGCCCCGTTCCACACATCAAGCGGATACAATTGGTTACCGGTTGCCGTATCAACTATTTTAATGGCCTTCCAATTAGGCTGAATGTCTAATTGGTTATCTATTTGCTCGTAAAGCTCAGCGTATTGGCGGGTAAGCAAAGGCGTTGTGACAGAGGTTGAGAGTTGTTGTAATGATCGCTGTGCCGTTTTAGACAATCCATCATTAACCCAACGGGCTTGCTCTGGTAGCGCATAAAAAATAAATAAACAGGCAAGTAAAAAACCAAACGCCATTACGGCAATAAAACTCTGTGCCCGTAAACTACGCCAGCCATTAATTTTCAACATAAAATGAACGTAACCCCCATTGAGTTAATTGCTGATATTCAGCTAAAGTCGCAATACTGGGTTTAATAATGGGAATACCTGCAAGCAAGTGCTTGTGCTCTTCGCTTTGGCCTATATCTAAAATAGCTTGTTGCACTTTTTGCTGAATGGCAGGATCAACTCTTGGATGAGCCACAATAGGATGACGGCTTATTTTACGGGTTTTATAAATAATTTTAAGCTTGTCTTGTAGGTTTTGCGGTTGCTGTTTTAACGTGCCTAACACGCCACCGCCAGCCTTAGTAGAGTTTAATGCCACATTTAAATAAACCGAAGAGTGGGTTTGCACATAAACCGGCTTTATTGTTAGCCCATACAACTGCGCTAAATCAGCACGCATTAATAATGACGCCCCCAATGCATTAGGCGCCGGAAAAGCAATTTCGGCACCTTCTAACTGGCTAATATCGTCTATGCCGCTGTTTTTATTCACTACTAGCACACCTTGCAGCTGGCGCCCTGCATCTTTTATTAACGGCAAATAACCTTGTTTCTCGTTAGCGATGACACTGTGCCAAGGGTTCATGTAAGCAAAATCATACTCGCCATTAGCAAAGGCTTGTTCAAATACAGGTATAGACTCAACAGTGACTAACTTAATCGTCACCCCCGTCTGTGCACTGACCTGATCAAGTAAAGGCTGCCAAATTGCATTCAACTTTTGCGGCTCGTATTGCGGCACCACCCCAAACGTATACTCTTGGGCCAATAACCACGAGCTTTGAATTAAACATAATATTGCCACTACATACTTCATTAGCGCTCCAGAAAATAGCGTGTCATTTTTACTAGCTTAGTTAAATACTGCTCAAGTCACCATAAAAATATTATTTGAATTCAGGTCTATTGCATAATAAATGCTTTGGCTTGCTACTACTTGCCAATAAATATAATGCGATATAAGTCAGCAAATAATCAGTGTGTCCCCCCACTTATTTATGATCTTCCCTCTTATTTTTATTCTTCATTAGCATCAGCTTTTCAGATTAGAACAATCGTTTTTATTCGCACCTACCATTTAGATACTTTCCTATACTCTGTTTTCGCTTAGTCATTTAAGCCCTGATTTTAATCCTCGAGTACATCAAGTAGATAGTTAATAGCTTGAGTGGTTAATTAGGTTTTGTATTTTAGCGTAACCATACATCTTCACATGAAGCGGAGATGCGTTAACTTTAAGGAAGCTAACAATGAAACATCCATTATTTAATCAGAAAGTACTCGCGGGTTTTGTCAGCATGCTGCTTATATCCGGCTCAGCTTTCGCCAACAACCACGAAAAGTCAGAAATGACTAAGCCCAAAGGAGCGGTTGGAACTGGGATAGCATTAGAAAACCAGGCTAAAAAAAATCAATTTTGGTGGCCTGATCAACTCAATCTATCTGCGCTACGAGATCACGATAAGCGATCTAATCCTTATGGCGAAAACTTTGATTACGCCAAGGCATTTAACAGCCTTGACCTTGATAAAGTAAAACTAGACATTAATGCGTTACTGACCACATCTCAAGATTGGTGGCCGTCAGACTATGGCAACTATGGTCCCTTTTTTATCCGCATGACATGGCACAGCGCAGGTACTTATCGCACCCTTGATGGCCGCGGCGGCGCAGGTGGTGGCCAGCAACGTTTTGAACCACTCAACAGTTGGCCCGATAATGCGAGTTTAGACAAAGCACGACGTTTACTCTGGCCAATCAAAATGAAGTATGGAGAAGCCATTTCTTGGTCTGATTTGATAGTGTTAGCGGGTAATGTGTCACTTGAAAATATGGGCTTTAAAACCTACGGTTTTGCCGGTGGACGTAATGATGATTGGGAACCAGACATGGTGTACTGGGGACCAGAAGTTGAAATGCTTGCTAGCGACCGTGAAGATAGCAGCGGCAAGTTACAGCGCCCGCTTGGTGCCACTCACATGGGCTTAATATACGTAAACCCAGAGGGCCCAAAAGGCGTACCAGACCCATTGGGCTCAGCCAAAAATATTCGTGTGGCCTTTGAACGTATGGCGATGAACGATGAAGAAACCCTAGCCCTAATTGCGGGTGGACACACATTTGGTAAAATGCACGGTGCACACAAGCCTAAAGATTGTTTAGGTGCTGAACCTGCTGCAGCGGGTATCGAAGAGCAAGGCCTTGGCTGGAAAAACAAATGCGGTAAAGGCCACTCAGAAGACACTATCACCAGTGGTTTAGAAGGTGCTTGGACTCAAGCCCCAACACAATGGACCTCTTTGTATCTAAGCAATTTACTTACCTTTGAGTGGAAACAAACTCGTAGCCCTGCTGGCGCTATTCAATGGATCCCAACAGACGAGTCGTTGCATAAAGCCGTTCCTGATGCGCATGTTAAAGGCAAGTTTCACGCTCCAGTCATGACAACAGCTGACTTAGCATTAAAGTATGATCCTGAGTATCGAAAAATTGCTGAACGCTTTTTAGCCGACCCAGAAGAATACCGCTTAGCTTTCGCTAAAGCTTGGTACAAACTGACGCACAGAGATATGGGCCCATCACGTAATTTCTTAGGCAAAGAAGTCCCTAAAGAAAGTCTAATTTGGCAAGATCCTATAGATGATAAAACACAATCAAATATAGATGCCGATGGCGTGCAAGCACTTAAAGCACAAATTCTAAAGTCTGACTTAACCGTATCAGAGTTAGTGCGTGTAGCTTGGGCATCTGCGGCAAGTTACCGTCATTCAGACATGCGCGGTGGTGCAAACGGTGCTCGTATTGCACTAGCACCTCAAAAAGACTGGTCAGTAAATAATCCGGCTGAAACCGCTAAAGTGATTAAAACACTAAAAGCGATTCAAGCGGACTACAACGACAGCTTGTTTAGTAAAAGGAAAGTATCACTGGCCGACTTAATCGTTCTAGGGGGCACGGCTGCAATAGAAAAGGCCGCTAAAGATGCAGGTTTTACTGTATCAGTGCCATTTAATGCTGGTCGTGGTGATGCCACACAAGCAATGACCGATATCAATGCCTTTAGTTTACTTGAGCTAACTTCTGATGGTTTTAGAAATTACTTTGACGCAGAGCAAAGCTACAAGTCGCCTGTGGACATGTTAGTTGATAAAGCAGACCAACTTGACCTATCAGTGCCAGAAATGACCGTTTTAGTGGGTGGATTACGCGCACTTGATGCTAACTACAAAGGGCTAAAACATGGGGTACTCACAAGCACACCGGGCACCTTAAGCAATGACTTTTTCGTCAATTTACTTGATATGTCTACGGTTTGGAAAAAATCGTCAACCGATGGTATTTATGAAGGATTTGATCGTCAGTCAGGTCACAAAAAATGGACTGCCACCTCAGTCGATTTAGTCTTTGGTTCAAACTCGGAGCTTCGTGCAGTGTCTGAAGTGTATGCGTTTGATACATCGAAGCAAAAGTTTGTGAATGACTTTGCTGCAGCCTGGACTAAGGTAATGAACTTAGACCGTTAAGATTAAGCCTCGTGACCAAGCGCAGCAACACTTAACAGCTGAAGCGCAACAGACACAACAGGACTTGAATCTTTAACATTCAAAAGCGAATCAATCGATTCGCTTTTTTTTATCTATAACACTCAAATAACCTTCGCTAAGCACACGACTATCAGATAATAACGTCTTATTCCAAGTGCGTAAGTAGAAGCTTTAGCCACCAAGTTGGCTACTAAAAACGGTTAATGTCGAGCAGTGCATGCAGTGATTTATACGGTGACGTTTCAGACGATATTTATAACTGAATTATTTTGCCACTATTACAGACACAATATGGATACACAGACAAAAAAGGAGCCTGGTTAAGGCTCCTTTTTTTTGGGTAAATGATCGATATCAATAAGCTTTTATTGATAAGCTATTATTAATAGCCTTTTAGCTTAGAAACGGCCAACAACACCAATTGCAGCACCGAAACCGTCTACGTCTGAATCAAGATCTTTAGACAATTCAAATGTTGCAGAAAAAGCGTCAGAGATGCGTAACCAGTAAGCTGTTTTAGCAATGAAAAAATCATCAGAACCGATGTCTGCGTAACCTAAACCCACAGACCATGCTTTAGTCACATACCAGTCAGCGTTTACATTAAAGAGATCGTCTGCATCAGTATGAGTCCACATAGCGCCTAAATCGATACCAGTAGTGCTTTTAAGATCGATAAAGCTGCGAGCTTCAAGACCATAGCTTGAGTCAATATCACTACCATCAACATAGAATGCCGCTACTTTTGAGCTGTCGTTGAAGTAATAACCTACATCAAGTTGGTAAATATCAGTATCAAAAACACCAGCGTCAAAACGCTCTACTTTAGCGCCAACAAACCACTTTGAATCAAAAACATAAGTGCCATCAACAGAGAAAACATCAATGTCAGCATCATCAATCATTGAATAGCTAGCGCCAACATTGGTAGCTTGTGCTAAAAAGCCATTTAATGCATATGGGCCTTTTTCTTGTGACACAGAATCGAAATAGAAACGGTAGTTTAGATCCCATTGACCATCACCGAACTCTTCAGTATTAGCAGAGTATTGCAAACCCGCTTCGTGTTGAAATGGTGCATCTTGTGCAGCTACAGCTGGTAGTGCAGCAAAACCTAATACTAGTGCTAATGCAGTAACGTTTTTCATCAATCATTCCTTTATTTGATTATTTTACGCTAGGAGATTCAAGCAGATATAAAGAATGGATAAATCATAAAAAGGGGGTTTATCCATTAACTCAAATGTAGCCTAACCTTACCGTCGGGCTAACGCGCTTTCCTAGCGGCGCATACTCTAAAGTAATGAAATGCTAAAATAAACCAAAAATGTAAAATTAATGATATTTTTCAATGCAATACATTAGATGTAATGTGTAGCGCATCACTATTACCTACTTTAGCAATAGATAAACCTGTAACCACCCAGTTAAATAAATGTTAATTAAAACAACTGATATAACAGATTAGCCAATGGCAGCAAGGTGAATAACAGTAAACATAAACACTACCGCGGTGTTTGCATTCACAAAAGTGACCACATATAAGCGGTAAATCTAACGGCGATGTTTGAATAAAACCAGCTTTATCGCATGGGGATATTGTGAGTATTTCAACACAAGGTGCATAACGTCCAAGGTCGGCAATAACAAGCAGGTTAACTATTTGATTTATGTTGATGATGACTATAGGTTATTGTCATTACATCAATTTTATCTACCTGGAAACGTCAATGTCGACTTTGTTTAAGTTCATCAAAGCTGCCTTACTCAGCATCTTTATTATTGTCATCGTTCTTGTTGCGTTTAATTGGCAAAGCGTTAATCGCTTATACAGCGTAGTCACCTTATTTGATGAATCCCTCGTGGTAAATAATTTCTCCAATATGAAGGATGTCTTTTTTAACAAAAAAATCGATAAACAAGGCGAGCCTTATGTGTTCGACGTCGCCTTAACACCTTTGCCTGAATCGTTTACCTATCGAAACAGCTCAACTAATACCGAAGCGTTTCTCACTCGCAGGGCAACAACCGCCTTGCTGGTGCTTAAAAATGACAAAGTAACCTACGAGCAATATTTTCTAGGCACCAAAAGTGATGACAAGCGTATCTCGTGGTCAATGGCCAAATCATTTGTGTCGATATTGTTCGGCATGCAGGTGGATGCTGGCAACATAGACATTGAAAAAACCGTCGGCTTTTATCTGCCAGAACTTGCCAAGTCTGGTTATGGCAACGTCAAAGTAAAACACGTATTGCAAATGTCGTCCGGGGTTAAGTGGAACGAAGACTATCTAGATTTTTATTCTGACATTAACAAAATGGGCCGAGTACTGGCCATTGGCGGCTCGTTAGATCAAATGACCAGCGAACTGGTTAATGAGTCAGCCCCAGGCAAAGCATTTCATTATGTCAGCATGGACACCCACGTTATTGGCATGATTCTAAGACGAGTAACTAATAAATCATTAGTCGAACTTTTACAGCAAAAAATTTGGAACACCATCGGTATGGAAAGTGATGCCTACTGGCTTACTGACTCCCAAGGTAGCGCATTTGCATTAGGCGGCTTAAATGTTACTACCCGCGACTACGCCCGCTTTGGCCGCTTATTACTCAATAATGGCGCATTTAATGGCAAACAAATAGTGTCAGCTGCTTGGATAAAAGCCGCCACTACACCGCAAGCAGATTACCTACAACCACAAGTCGGAAAATTAGGGTATGGCTATCAAATTTGGTTACCGCCAGAAGCACAGCAAGGTGAATTTTTCTGTGTCGGTGTATACGGACAATATATTTATGTAAACCAAAAACACAATGTGGTGATCGTTAAAAACAGTGCCGATTTAGGCTTTCTTGATGAACTGAATTCAAAACAAGAAACCATCGAATTTTTCCGTGAGATTGTGGCGTCATTACAATAAACATCATCATTGATTTAACGACTGGTGATTTGTGTCGTTAACGCTAACCCTGCATTTTTCAGCCAATAAAAAAGCGACCTTCAGGTCGATTTTTTTGTTTTACATTGATTTAAATTTGCCAGGCCGTCAGTGGGAGAAACGTCTGCTCAACCTCTACTAACTTCAGCAATCACCTGACATGTTAAATACGCCAAAACTAACTATTCAGAAGCCATAAAACATTATTAAGGATATATAAATAAAGGAGTTTTAAATCTATTGTTTATTCTTTACCCGCAAATAGTTTACTTCTTAAATACGAGGATTATAATCGCTCTCCATATTTGCAAGGAGCAGAAATATGCTAGGAATGCTTAAGAAACATACTGTTGAATTATGCCCAGAAGTTTCAGGAAAAATAACAAACAATGGCATCCCCATTAAAGAGCTACTCATAGAACGTAGCCTCACCTATGCAGATGAAGAATATTCAGATAACTGTATGACTAACGCTGAAGGTGAATTTAGTTTTACAGCAAAAGCTATCAAATCACGCTTACCAGGTAATATTTTACATGAACCTGTTGTTAGACAAGTTTTAGAGTTTACGTTGGATGACAATGATAGCGAAACTTATATCTGGGCCACAAATCAACATAACATTACCTGTCCTAATGTTTGCAAGTCACACTTAAGAAATCTAAATCCAGATATATGCAATGACGAAGAGGTGTTTGAATTAGTCAATGTGGAGGCACCTGAATACCCCCTAATTGTTAGATCTATTTGTTCACTTTAAATTTTAAGGATGAAATTATGCTAGGAATGCTTAATAAGTCTACTGTAGAACTCAGCCCCATAATTCATGGAAAACTATCAAATAACTAAAACCTATCACCAGCCAAAATATCATACGTTGTCTAATATTCGGTGACGAAGAGTATGTTGATGAAACAATCACGGATTCAGAAGGCAACTTTAGTTTTACCGAAAAAAAACACGGCTGCCAGGTAATATTTTTCATGAATCTAAAGTGCAGCTTTCATCACTGCCGACATTAATGATACAACTTATTTAGTTTGGTTTTCGAACAAAGATGGAATTAGTCTAAATTCAATCCATTTGTAGATAGTAGCCTGAATCTTAAAACTGCAAAATATTGGCTAATAGAAATAATTAATTAAACTTACAGTATTGTAAATATGAGGTAACCCTTTTGAAATACAGTCATTACTTTAAAGTTGAATATGGATATTACTCATTAATATTCATGGCAGCCTGCCTTCTGCTTTTTGGTTTTAGTATTTGGCTTGATAACAAACGTTCAAAGCAACATCTTGCCAGAAGAGCTAAAGAAATGAAGCTGACAGGTCTTACACTAGATGAACAGATTAAGCTTGAAGTAGAAAGATATGAAAACCAACCTTTACGACATTGGGTTGCTAGTACTTCTAATTTAGTGCTAGGTCTATGCTCCTTTTTTATTCCCAGCCTTGTAGCGATATACTGTGCATTAAACATATTTACGATAGATTATTATGTCCTCCATTTCATCGGTTATTCCGTAACGTTTTACGGAATCATACATTTTGCAACACTTAAAGCAAATGAAGGGATTTTAGGTTATCTTCCTATATTTATTTTAGTATTTTCTACATTTATTATTGGTTTAGTCACCATTTTATTCAGGCTAGCTGTAGAGCTATATTTCACTTATACATAAATGTAAAACTGAGAGTCAACTCAGGCTGCACATGTCAATGTTCTGCTTAGCTCGAGCAGAAAAAGACCAATATCGTTACTTTTGCGCTAGTAGTAGGCGCTGGCAAAGTTTGACAAAATCTGACGATGTCACAATCCCTAGTACCTTATTGTGTTCATCAACCACAGGTAAACAACCCAGTTTATTGTCGATAAAATATTGCACTACAACCGTCAGCGGCTCGTCCAAACCGAGCTTCTGCACTTGGGTATCCATCACCTCGGCAATCGGCGTAAAGCGCTCCTTTCTATCTAACGCCCCTTGGCCATACTTATTGAGCATGGTTAATACAACAGCGATCATCTTTTTATGGGTTAGCATCCCAATAAACTGCCCTGTTGATTCACTGATCACCGGTAAATGACGCACATTACGGCTTTGCATTAATTGATGCGCATCTTTAAGGCTAGCCTCATGGCTAATACACACCGGATTAGGGGTCATAATATCGCGCACATTCATGGTCTATCTCCTTAACTGAAATAAGCTAAATAACCTGGTCTCGGGATTAGAAATGGAAACAAAATGCTTAATATCAAAGTATTATTGTTCAACTATTTCAAACTTGTCATTTGTTTTGCTAACAAGGCGAATGAACGCCTCAATAGCTAGCCTATTGCAAGTTCATTCAACGCAGTTAGCAGGGCAAAGGACTGCTTGAAAGGCGTTTATTATCCCGAGTTGAGGTTATTTAGTCACTCAGTGCAAGTATTAACGGTAAAGATTAACCTGCTTTAGCTTGAATTCGATAAGCATGTAGCAAAGGCTCTGTGTAACCAGATGGTTGAGATTTGCCTTTAAAAATCAGATCGCATGCCGCTTTAAAGGCGATGCCGTCAAAGTGAGGCGCCATATTAGTGTACAGCGGATCACCTGCATTTTGAGTATCGACCACAGCGGCCATTTTTTTCAACGCGGCCATCACTTGTGCTTCACTGCATATGCCATGCTCAAGCCAATTGGTTAAATATTGCGACGAAATTCGCAAGGTTGCTCTGTCTTCCATCAAGCCGACATTATTAATATCAGGCACTTTTGAACAACCCACACCTTGGTCAATCCAGCGCACAACATACCCCAAAATACCCTGGGCATTATTTTCTAGTTCAAAAGCAATTTGCTCATTGGTGAGTGTAACCCCTTCAGCAAGTAAAGGAATGGTTAACAAACTGTCAATGCTAGCACGTGGGCGTTGCTTAATGTGTTGCTGAACGTCTGCCACATTAATTTGGTGATAATGAGTAGAATGCAGCACAGCACCATTTGGCGACGGCACCCACGCTGTATTTGCGCCCGCTTTAGGATGAGCCACTTTTTGCTCAAGCATCGCTGCCATTTCATCTGGCATTGGCCACATGCCTTTACCGATTTGAGCGCGACCTTGTAAGCCACATTCAAGCCCAATATCGACATTCCAATCTTCGTAAGCACTAATCCATTTTTGCTGTTTCATCACCGATTTAGGCACAAACGCGCCCGCTAGCATTGAGGTATGCAGCTCATCACCCGTACGGTCAAGAAAGCCGGTATTAATAAACACGACGCGATCTTTCGCAGCCCTAATGCACTCTTTTAAATTCAGTGTCGTTCTGCGCTCTTCATCCATAATGCCGACCTTAATCGTATTACGCGGAAGCTTGAGCGCATCTTCTATCTTAGTAAACAGATCACAGGTAAATTGCACTTCTTCAGGACCATGCATTTTAGGTTTTACAATATTCACTGAACCTTTACGGCTATTATTACGACCATTATTGTTACCTTTAAGGTCATGCATCGCAGCGAGCACAGTTATCATGCCATCAAGTATCCCTTCAGGTACTTGGTTACCATTTTTATCCAGCACAGCATCAATGGTCATCAAGTGACCCACATTACGCGCAAATAGCAAACTTCTGCCGGGTAAAGTGACTGTTTTTACCTCTGCATTCTGGTTGGTACTCTGGTTGACATTAGCTGCGGTATAGACGCGATCGTCATTGAGTTCTCTAACGATCTCTTTGCCATTTTTAGTCAGCGAAGCAGATAAGTTACCTTGCATTAAACCTAACCAATTGCGATAAACTTCAACCTTGTCTTCAGCATCCACTGCGGCGACAGAGTCTTCACAGTCCATAATGGTGGTAACAGCGGCTTCAACCAGTAAGTCTTTAACGCCAGCGCGATCGCTGCCACCAATAACACTGCTTGGATCGATTTGAATTTCGATATGCAGACCATTATTAACTAACAAAATAGCACTGGGTGCATCGGCACTACCTTGGTAACCCACACACTTATCGGTTTGGGCTAAGGTTGTGGTAGAGCCGTCAGTTAATTGCACCCGTAACACACCCGCATCGAGGTAATAACGGGTCACATCGGCATGGCTGCCTTGTGCTAAGGGCGAAGCGGTATCTAAGTGTTGTTTGGCAAAAGCGATAACTTTATTGCCGCGTACCGGGTTGTATTGTTTAGTGAGCTCCGCGCCACCTTCTTCAGATATCGCGTCAGTGCCATATAGCGCATCATACAAGCTGCCCCAACGAGCATTGGCAGCGTTAAGCGCAAAGCGAGCATTTTTAACCGGCACTACAAGTTGTGGTCCCGCTTGCGCGGCAATTTCATGGTCGACATTTTCAGTGCTAATTTGAAAAGCCTCCCCCTCAGGCACCAGATAACCTATTTCAAATAGAAAAGCTTTATATTGTGCAGGGTCAAAATCTTTGGTGGGATGGTCAATATGCCATTGATCAATTTGCTGTTGTAGTTGTTGTCTTTTTTCTAACAGCTTCACATTAACGGGAGAAAATTCGCTAATAATATCCTCAAATTTTGCCCAAAAGGTTGCTGAATCAATGCCAGTACCTGGGCAAATGTCACTGTCGACCAATTGCCACAATGCTTGCGCTATGTGTAATCCACCTACTTGAATACGTGCTGTCATTTTATATCCCTACCTTAATTCCTGTGCGTTGACTGTAAACTCAGTACTAAATCATATGCCTTAAATCATTGGCCCTAAATCATTAGCCACAAATCATTAGTCCCGAATCTCCAGTCATAAGCATTAGCCATAAATAACTCGCGCAAACTCATTCCACTGTTAACAGCTTACTGTTCATACGCAGTAATACTTTACTCTATATCAAAGCTATCTTATTTATCCAATTTATACTTACTATCACCACTATTCACCAAAGATATGGCAAAATGGTGTTTTTTGGTTAATTTACAACATATACGTAACTAAAAATCACAATAACAGTAAGATTAAACATCACCTCTATTTATATCTTCTGCGGTTTTAGTGATAAGTTGTCGCATCCATTGATGCGCGGGATTATGTTGAAGCAAAGGGCTCCAGGCCATAGTCAAGGCGATGGGTTGAATAATAAAAGGCGGCGGAACAATGCTCACCCGTTCATTATTGATGTGATGACGTGCCATCTTACTTGGTATGGTTGCGATCAAATCTTGTTGCTCAGCCAACAAACAGGCGGCTTGATAATGGCGTGTAAAAACGGTGATCTGGCGTTTCACACCCATTCGCGTTAATGCTTCATCTACCCAGCCCAAACGCTGAACATCATCTGGGTTCATCCCTACCCCAACACCCATCCCTGTTTTACTCACCCACACATGCTTAGCTTTTAAATAACTGTCTAAAGAAAACTTCTTTAAAACAGGATTACCCTTACTAATCAGGCAGCTAAAATCATCACTCCACAATATTTTTTGATGAAATGATTGCGGAATACTGTCAAAACGGTTGATCACCATATCGACTCTTCCTTGTTCTACATCAGGGAAACTGACATCACTTGGGGTCATGATATCTAAAATAATGTTGGGTGCTTGAGTACGAAGCTTAGCAATGAGCGGCGGAATTAATGTCGCTTCAGCATAATCACTTGCCATAACACGGAAGACTTTATCACTTTCCAGTGGATCAAAATTGGCGCGCGGTTGTACGGCTTTTTCCAGCCCAATAATCAGCTCACTGATAATGGGTTGTAATTCATTTGCACGTTCGGTCGGCGTCATGCCCTGGCTCGTGCGAATAAGTAAGGGATCATCAAACAAGTTTCGTAAGCGTTTTAGGCCGTTACTCATTGCAGGCTGGCTGATCCCAAGCTGGTCTGCCGCTTTAGTAACATTTCTTTCACGTAGTAAAACATCTAAATAAACAAGGAGGTTCAAGTCGATACGAGATACATTCATATGGTGAATACCGAAGATAGTAAGTATAAATTAGGTTTATTTAACCAAGTCTAGCTATTATTTTCAACGTAATCAATTGCCGCTAATCTATTTGTTAAGGAATAAACACATGACTCACTACAAAAATAATATCGATGAAGCTGCCACCTTGATTAATTCGGAAGGTAGTGCATGGAATGCCATCAACCCAGAGTCAGTCGCTCGTATGCGTCTACAAAATCGCTTTAAAACTGGGTTAGACATCGCAAAGTACACTGCCAAGATCATGCGTGAAGACATGGACAACTACGACAAGGACTCATCGCAGTACACTCAGTCTTTAGGTTGCTGGCATGGTTTTATCGCCCAACAAAAAATGATTTCGATTAAAAAACACCTTTTAACCACCAAGCGTCGTTACTTATATCTTTCAGGTTGGATGGTAGCTGCACTGCGTAGTGAGTTTGGTCCATTACCTGACCAATCTATGCATGAAAAAACCTCTGTTGCTGCGTTGATTAAAGAGTTATACACCTTCCTACGTCAAGCTGATGCTCGTGAACTAGGTGGTCTTTTCCGCGAATTAGATAGTGCCAAAGAGTCAGATAAAGCCGCGATTCAACACAAAATTGAAAACTTCGAAACCCACGTTGTACCTATTATTGCCGACATTGATGCCGGTTTTGGTAACGAAGAAGCCACTTACTTGATGGCAAAACAAATGATTGAAGCCGGTGCTTGTTGTATTCAATTAGAAAACCAAGTGTCAGATGTAAAACAGTGTGGCCACCAGGACGGTAAAGTCACCGTGCCACATGTTGAATTTTTAGCAAAAATTAATGCGGTTCGTTATGCATTTTTAGAACTCGGTATCGATGACGGCGTGATTGTTGCGCGTACCGATTCATTAGGTGCAGGCTTAACTCAAAAAATTGCTGTCACTAAAGAAGCTGGCGATCTAGGCGATTTATACAATAGCTTCCTTGAAGTTGAAGCCGTTGATGCTGCAAAACTTGAAAATGGTGATGTGGTATTCAAGCAAGGTGGCAAACTGGTGAAACCGGCTCGTCTACCAAATGGCTTATTTAAGTTCCGTGCCGGTACGGGTGAAGAACGTTGTGTACTTGATTGTATTACCTCATTGCAAAATGGCGCTGATTTATTGTGGATTGAAACTGAAAAGCCTCATGTATCTCAAATCGGTGCCATGGTTAACGAAATCCGTAAAGTTGTTCCTAATGCCAAGCTTGTGTATAACAACTCGCCATCGTTTAACTGGACGCTTAACTTCCGTCAGCAAATATTTGATGCGATGCAAAAAGCAGGACAAGACGTGTCAGCTTACGACCGCCCTCAATTAATGAGTGTTGATTACGATGGCACTGAGCTTGCTATCCAAGCTGATGAAAAGATTCGTACTTTCCAATCTGACTCGGCCCGTGAAGCAGGTATTTTCCATCACCTGATTACACTACCGACTTACCATACAGCAGCACTGTCTACCGACAACTTGGCTAAAGAATACTTCGGTGACCAAGGCATGTTGGGTTATGTTGCCAATGTTCAACGTAAGGAAATCCGTCAAGGTATCGCCTGTGTTAAACATCAAAACATGGCTGGTTCAGATATGGGTGATGCACATAAAGAGTACTTCTCTGGTGACCAAGCGCTTAAAGCGTCTGGTAAAGACAACACAATGAACCAGTTCTAAGACTGATTTTATAACTGCTTGTGTAGAAAGTGACTTACCCAAATAGTGACTAGCTTAAGCGATGTTTTTGAAGTGAACATGACTAACAGCGAAAACTAAACCCAAAAGGCCTGCTTAAAATAAGCAGGCCTTTTTATGTTTCACGCTCGGGTAAATGGTAACTGTAATCATTTTGCTGAAATCAGCCGCATTTTATTCCGGCTCCCCGTGCTTATTCACTACTCTTTATTACTCCCGAAGATAACCCTAACCCTGAGGGATCCCCACGAATTCAATCAAGCACCGTAATGTTTTATCAAATCAATTTATTGGATTAAGAGCTTACAAAGATAAGTCTTTAAGGCTGCTGAAGTCTCACTGGCTAGCTGGAATTAAGACGCTAAAATCGTTAATCAAGGATCCGCAAACATGAAATTAAATTCGTGGGGATACCTCAGACTCTGACCACACTTATCTACTTGCCCCACTTCCCCCACTTATCTACGCATCGTTAACAATCTTAAGTGACAGTATTAATACCGTTTAGAAAATTTTAATACTAATCGCTGATTACTGTAATTCACATATATAGACTAAATTCAATATTGAAATGTACAAAAAACAACCACCACGGTGTTGCAATATAAGGATATAGTATGAATAAGCTACTGTTTATTATAATAGTTACTCTGATACAAGGATGTGGCACGCTCGCAAAAACTTACCTTCCAGATCAACTTATCGCCGATAATGATTATGGTACGGAAGCACAACCTATTCCGTATTTTAATCCAGAAGGAGAAATTAAATTAACCACTCAAGACATAATCAACCTCAATGCTAACAAAGAACAACGTAAAGCCTTTATTGCTCAAGCCATACTCAGTTCAGATAATAAATGCACTCAACATCAGGCAACGATTATTAGTAATGGTAATGCGTGGAATGTGAGTATGGGCAGTTTATCTATGCTATTGACTGGGACTGCTGCCGTTATAAGCCATGCCCAAACAGCTGCTGAATTAGCCGCCGGAGCGACCGCTGTCACAGGTATTCAATCAATAGCCAATGAGGAAATCTATGCAAATGCAATGAGCACTGCGATTGTAAGAGCGATGGATGTAAGTAGAACGAAATCACGGGCGGTAATTAACCAAAAAATCCTTGAAGAGGATGATGATGATGAAAAATTTTACTCTTTAGAGAATGCTTTAGTGGACATTCAAAGATATCATTCACAATGCTCATTTATGGCCGGATTAGTTGAAATAACAAAAGCATTAGAGCAACGTAAATTATCTTCACCAGAACTCCTCTACAAACAGAAACAGTTAGAAAGCAACATTGCGTCCTTTAATGCCAGCATATCAGCTCAGGAACAAACACTTGAAATTAGTCCTAAAGTACGAGGCGAGCATCTAGAAGCTCTAGCTGAAATGAATAAGCGCCTAAAGTCACTCATTCTTGAAAGCGTAGATTCACCCTCTGAATAAATCGACGATTACTTTCAAAAGTCAGTTATAAGCGACCCATAAGGTCGCTTTATTACAATACTCCAATATTTTACTTTGCAATAAATGAAATTGATGCCCATACCTAATAGGTGAAGGTGTTTCTATTTATTCTTTAACAAGTACCCTCAAAAATAGATTATTTGACAGCATTAAGAAGTGCTTACATTTTTATTAAACTCGGAGTATATTAATCCAGCAGATTCATGGATTTAGAATTGCGACCAATTACTTAGGTCACACCACGTGCAAGGACGACAATGACAAGTATATCCTCCAGTTTATTATCAGTAGGCATTCTTCTTTCGAGCATGTTCGTCACCCTCGGGGTGATGTTTGTATTGCTGAAACATCGCGACAGAACTGTTAAATTACCCGTCGATCGCGACCAACTTCAACGAATTCCCGCTTTTGGCTTACAGCAAGAGATACAAGACCTCCAAATCAATTTGATTGCCAGTATGCTAATGGGCGTATTGGTTGTGTGTCTACCATTTGCCGTTAACAGCATTCAAGCACACATTACCGTCGGCAAATTCCCTTGGATGTTTGCCATAACCTCAATGATCGGATTATCTTATTGTGGTTATAAAACCTGGAAAAACTTTTCCAAACTCACCAAATTACGCCTAGGCCACACCGCAGAAATCGCCACTGCCAATGAGCTAATCGGCTTACAAGCTTTGGGCTATCAAGTGTTTCACGACATCCAAGCCGACGGCTTTAACATCGACCATTTAGCCATAGGCAAAAATGGCGTATTCGCCATCGAAACCAAAGGCCGCCACAAGCGCAAACGCGACAGTAAATCGACTAGCTCAACCCAAGGTAAAGACTACCAACTATTTTATAAAGATGGCCGCTTATGCTTTCCATCGTGGACTGAAACCAAACCAATAGAACAAGCAACTCGACAAGCAACGTGGGTCAGCCAGTGGCTCACCAAAGCTACCGGCCAGCAAGTGTTCTCCAGCCCAGTATTAGTATTCCCCGGCTGGTACGTCACCAGCCAAACTAGGCCACCGTTCCCCATCCTAAATCATAAGCAGCTGGTCAAAACCATACCAGCCGTCCGAACCCAAACACTCAGCCAACAACAAGTCGATGCAATCGTTTATCAAGTGGCACAGCGGTGTTTGAGTAAGAGTGAGGTAGGGAAATGATGAATTTGAAAAAGGTTTACTCTATACCCAGTTATTAGAGTTTAAAATAGCGTAATGTATAAAAAATGTTCTTTAAATAGAGCTTAAGGAATCAAGGATGAAATATTAGAAAATGGTCAAACAAATAAGGAACTTGAAGGTAAGCCACATTAGTAAAGCCCCCTTAGAACTTATAAAAGCATTTTATGCTAATCATTTTTCAGGTGAAGTATATGCAAAGTATTCGAATTAAAGGTCTTAAAAGTTTAGCTGATACTGGCTATATACAAATAAAACCTTTAACAGTTTTATTGGGTGAGAATAGCTCCGGAAAAAGTACGTTTTTAAGAACTTTCCCATTGTTCCGTCAAAGTTTAAGCGCTATTACTAGAGGACCGATTTTATGGTTTGGTGCATTTGTCGATTTTGGTAGTTATGAAAATGTTTTATCAAAATTTTCTGTAAATAACTCTATAACCTTCGGATTTAAGACACAAATATTAAACAGTAGAAAACACCAGCCACCTTATTTTCGTAGAATGTTTGGAGGGCTAGAAGGTGATTATGAACTTGAGTTCACAATAAAAGGCGATTCACTAAACAAAAATGCAGAAATAACTCAATTAAAAATTGTCAATTCAGATTTAGATTGTAAGATTAAATTTAATAAAAGCTCAAAATTAGAAAGCTTATTCATCAATAGCACTAATTTATCTAATGTCTTTGAAAATTGCTTTATACAAAGAGATAATGGTAAGTCGGCATTACTACCTACTTTTAACTTTAAAGTTAATGACAAGCAATACCAGAATTATTATAGATTCAATATGCCTCCTAACTTTATTAATGATGATGGCATAAAAAAACTCGAAGAAGAAGTTAGGCATTATTGCCATGCCAAATCCAACCCTATGGAAATAATATACAAGCTTGTCAATATAGAAAATATTGGTGAGGATTTTTATAATAGTCTATTAAAAGTATCCAATACTTCTACATGGAAGAAAAAAATAGCTCTTATAAAAAATGATAAAAACAAGTTGGATATTATACGCTCGCTAATCTTTGCGCTTAAACTTCCTACTCTCCTATATCTTCTAAATGAAAATATAGATAGTTACTTTAGTAATGTTAAGTATATTGCGCCATTAAGAGCTACTGCAGAACGGTATTATAGAGCACAAGATTTGAGTGTTGACGAAGTTGATTACCAAGGCAAAAATCTCGCTATGTTTTTAAATAACCTTACAGAGAGTCAAAAAATACAGTATAAAGATTGGTTATTAGAAAACTTTGGATTTCAGCTCGAAACTATTTCGGAAGGTGGCCACTTAAGTTTAAAGTTGTGCTATAAAAACTCTAAAAACTATTATAATGTCACAGATATGGGCTTTGGTTTTTCACAAATACTCCCTATTATTACTCAGCTTTGGTTTTCAACATGTGAAAAACCTAAAAGAGATGAACGTTATTTAATATCGTCTAACTCAAATGTAATCATCATTGAACAACCAGAGCTTCACTTGCATCCCAGATTCCAATCTCGTTTAGTCGATGTTTTTGCTAAAGCCATAATACTTTCGAAAGAAAATAATTCTGAAATTCAATTAATAATTGAGACTCATAGTGAAACGATTATTAATCAAATAGGCCACAGAATTTTTCAAAAAAAATTGACAGCTGAAGATGTATCCATAGTTATTTTTGATAAACCATCACCTGATACTGCAACATCAGTAACTATGGCAAACTTTGACCATGAAGGAAACCTAGAAAGCTGGCCGTGGGGTTTTTTCGAAGCGGAGTTAGACTAGCTATGATTATAAAATTACATCAGTCCCTAATCGATGATTTGGAAAATAATGAGTTTACAGAAGACGAAATTGAAGCTTTAGCTGATATTGCTTCTTTACGTAAAAATGGAAGAGGCTTTGTTTTAGCTGATAAAAAACTTCTAATAAAACTAGCTCAGCATAATGCTTTTGCACAATATACTAGAAATTCATTTACACAAATATATAGAGACCAAACTAAATGGTTTAATTTAGTTAACAATTTTAATTTCATCATTAATATTACGTCAAACAAATTAAATCACCATAACTCATTAACATTAGACACAGACAACATATACATTCCACTGTCTGAATTCAAAAATAGAGAATCTGTAATTATCGCAGAAAACTCTATTGATATTAGGTTTTTCACATCATTAACGAAAGCATACATTAAAACCAAAGGAATTAAAGGGATATCTTTAAGTTATCGATCAGTTTTAGGTGGAGGGGATACTACGCACCAAGTAATTAATGATCATCAATCAGATCAAGATGGACCTGCCATCTGTATTTTAGATTCAGACAAAACTTATCCTGGTGGTAACTTTGGTTCTACAGCGGCAAAGGTTTTTGAATTAGTTAAGAGTGAAAAACTAACTAAAATAATCACAACAGAATCAAGAGAAGTGGAAAATATAATACCTTTCAGTATATTGAAGAGTATCTTTTCTAATAACAAAATGCAGCTTGAAAAAATAAATAAATATGAAAAATTTAGAGACATAACGCTAGGTTCTAATTTGCCAATAAAATACATTGATTTTAAGAAAGGACTAAAGTTGTGTCTCGCAAATAAAAAAGGTGATGATGAACATAATATTTTTTGGAGAAATACCTTTAGCTCTTTAGGAATTGCTAATATTTGTGCTTGTATAAGCCCTAAAAAATGCACTTGCTTAATTGTTGATGGCTTTGGTAGCGACTTACTTCGAACTGTGGTCGAGTATTTAGAAAGTAATCCGTTTTGTTTTTCAAAAGTGGAAGATATCTATGAAGATGAATTATCATTTATATGCGAAAATTTAATCCCATTCATCTTAGCTCCTCATGCATTAGCTTCATGAATACTATAATTTTTACTCTGTAGACTACATAATAAATGGGGTCAGAAACGGAGGGGGTCTCCACGAATAAATGGGTCGAATAAATGGAGTCAGATCCTGACGACTCCCCACAAAATAATGAATAAAAATAACGAGATAGATAAAAAAATGAGAAACATTCATGGCATTTGGTGATCAAATTTATCGCCAAACAAATATTACCACGAGTAAATGCCATGAATGCGAAACACGTTTTATCAAAATGCCTATAGTTTGTCACCCCCCGTTAACGCACAAAACGCATAAAACTCGCCGACAGAGTTTATTATCTGCAATCGAAAGCGTAATTAATGGTGGCTCTCTTTCTATCACTGGATTTGGCCGAAGTAGTCTGTAAACGAAGTTAGTTGCTGTAGGTCATAAATAAGTACACAGCATAAAGCAAACACCTGGATTCCGGCTCAAAAGCATTACCGGAATGACGTAAATATAAACATAATCGGAATGACAAGTATTTACACATGACAGGAATGACGGAAACAAAAAGCGAACCAACCGGTTCGCTTTTTAATGCTTTAGATATTATATCTGCAGGCTCCATTTTACTTGAGGCCGTTGAAGACTCTTTGCAAGTGAATGCGTGAACCATGGATGGCAGGCTGGCTTGCGCGGTACAGGCCGCTCCTTGGAATAAATGGATCAGAGTCTGGCCCCGCTTAACAAGCGTTTAATCAAGGACCCACAAGCATAATATTAATTCAGTGGGGATCCCTCAGACTCTGCCCTCACTTCCCTTTATACGTCAGTGGTAAGAGAGCCTTTCAATTGAGTATCGAATGTGCCACCTAATGCTTTACAGTCAATATCATTTGGTGAATCCCATGTCACAGCCGTGCCACGTACGACAGGTCTGATAAATTGCCATGGCCAAAAACCGAAACGATGACCACCGTTGTAGTCAATAATTGCATCAGCACCTAAGGATTGTGCTTGTTTCACTATTATTGGCAGGACGCTATTAATATTTCCATATCCATTTTTTGCATACTTTAACTGACTAATAACGGTGTATTTTATATCTGATGAAGGCACTCCAGATATCAGGCAGATGGGATTGCTGTGGGATGTAGATTGATTGGCAACGATACTTGTGTTCGAAGCACATGATGTCAGCAGTACCAGACCGGTTAAGAGTATTAGCTTATGCATTAATTGAAATCCTTTCATTTAATTTAATGTGAAGCGCGCTAGTCTATCTGTTTTGGGTATGAATGACATCATAGACCGAGGTCAATGAAATAAGTGGGCAGAGTCTGAGGGATCCCACTTATTTAATAATGCTTTACACACGAGCTGAAGATAGCCAGTTCGTGCACCTTGCTGCGACGATACTATAACTTGATATATTTTAGCACTTGCCTTTTTTGGCTTGGCCAGGAGGACAATGGGTTCCATTGTTATTTGAGCTGTCATCAACGATAACTTTAGGTCCAGATACTCTTACTGAAGGTCCTATTAATTCGCACCCAGCGAGAAAAACGAGTAATACTAGAGGGAGTAATTTAACTATTTTCATTATTTGTTCCAATTTGAATATGCAGCTTGAGGGGGGGATGAGCGACTTCATTTAAAGTCCATTCGTCTTTTAGTTCGCCTTTTAGTTTGGCACACTCTTTGTCGCTGCCAACTTCCGAATCACAATCAGTTCAAAGTCGCATATGTGGTAATGCTAAAAGTATACCTGCTAAGACCAAGCAGCTTATGCTAAGAATTAAAATCAAGCCAGCCATTTTGAATAAATGGGGGTTAGAGTCTGAGGGATCCCCACGAATTTAATAGCATGCTTGCGGCTCCTTGGTTAACGACTTTAGCGTCTTAATTCCTGCTAGCCAGTGAGACTTCAGTAATAAGTGAGGGCAGAGTCTGACCGAGTAATTCCCCCCCAAAAACTTATAACAATCAATGCCAACGGCCTGAAGTTTGCATCCTTTCTATTAATGCAAACTCCCAAGCACAGTATTCCATGCTTAAACTTGTCATATAGTCAGTCAAATCTTGGACAGCTTTTTGCTGACCGTCATACTTAGCATATAAAAGTAAACTCAGAGTTAACGAGCATTGCTCTTCAGGATATTCTATCGATGATAAATAAGGAATAACGGTTGATAGTTCTTTGCCCTGCTTAATAACCTCCAACACTTGCTTTTCGCTATCCTCGGCCATTAACTTAATAGCTAAATCGAGTGTTGCGATATTGTCTTCAGATAAGCGATGTTGCAATACGAAGTCTCTCGCGTAATGAACACCTAACTGGCAAATATTTTCATCGTGGCCTTTGCTAATTAGATCATCAAGTAACAAGTCTCTTTTCTCAAGCCATTGTGTCCAATTACCTCCAGTATCTAGCTCTGAATAAAAATGGGCGAGTTCTCCTAGCGCAATAGCTGAAAATACCCCAGCACAAATATATTCTGTACCCGTTTTATACACTTGTTGATGCCAATAAATAGACTGTTCGACATCCACTGCTAAGCCATTTTCTCCGGTAAATCGATGGGCTGCTAAAATATTCATGCAACCGGCATGTCCCGATTCTGCACATTGCTGCCAGTACTGATATGCTTGAACCGGATAATCAAGTAAATGCATCGAAATATGACCAGCAGCATAAAGCAAATCTGCCGAGTCGCTCTTCTTGCTAACAAAATCGATATCAGCTATCGCTAATTCAGCTTGAGCAAGATCGACTTTTTGTAGCGAATTTAACCTCAGCATATTGATGTTTTTTAAACTTAAAGCACGGACAGTACGAAGTAATATTTGGTCATGTAGCTCAAGATCATAGCCATCCAAAACTTGGCTCAACTCACCAATAACTCGTTCAGAAGCAGGAATGTCAATAAGTCCTTTTTCGGGTTGATTAATCACCTGTTGCCTTAAATAATCCAAATTACTATTTGTTCTTTCAAGAAGGTCATCGGCGTAAGTCGGCGCAGAAAGCAAAAGCAACAAGCCTAGATGAAAGCCTTTTTTACTAATTAAAAACTGGTCCCTAAACCTTAAAAAAACTGCCATAAACGTGTTACCAACATCATTCCCTAATATCATTTTATCCTTCTCCATAAAAATTCAACTTAACTTTCTATTCCGAGTCTAAAGTACTTAGCGATTAGACATTAACAATGCCTGCCATTGTTACCCCTTCACTTTTACATTAGTGAAGCCAGAAACTGAGTAAAAGGCACAACATTCTGTTTGATGCTGGCTTCTTCCAATGCCTGCATATATTCAGTGCGTCGTTCGACCGGCACAACCGTCCAGGGGTAACTACCCGAGGCCATCATCAAGTTCATAACAAACCGCCCCATTCTACCGTTACCATCAAAATATGGATGAATATACACAAAGATAAAGTGCCCTAACACAACCCTTACTGCCGCATTATCTTCTGCAGCCAACAATTCAAACAATGTCGGCATCATATCCCTAACAGCATCTCGGTTAGGAGGCGTATGCATAGACTGACGAATATAAACTGGCCCGGTTCGATAACCCGCTAGGTCTGATTGCTTAACAATACCAGCTGCAACGCTTGGGCCGAATAAAGCCAAATACCAATCACTGTGTGCGTGCTCTAATACATCACCCGAGTTATTCCCCTCTAACACCACCCGAACGGCTTTTTTCACTTCTTGAAATGCATCCCAGTAACCTTTAGCAGCCATTGCATCTAGGTGTTTTTTACTATCGACAGAGTCTTCAGTCTGCCAATGGCCAAACCGAACAAGTTCTATAAGCTCATGAGTGACACGATAGCCTTCGATGGATAATGAGTGATAGGCGTCTGTGACATATTTATCTTCCACTTCGGCCATGTAATTGTCGATAGTCATTGTCTGATGACTTGGCTGAGGAAAATGGGCTATAACGTCATCGCGCATCTGTGCCCACATCAGTCGTATTCGATTAACATAAGGCGAGACATCACGACGACCGAAGCTTATCTGCACCTTTTCTTTAAAGGGGTCTTCTTCTTGCACGACTAAGTCGGCGGCGCGCATGCCTTTAAGTATGTTGCTTGCAATAAGATCGCGGCCAATGTTTCTAAAAGCCCCCACTAACCGGCCTGCAATAACACTGTGATTACCCGCCAGCAAAATGGATAACACATCAGATGCATCAGTCAGCATTGATAAGGCCGTGCGCATTTGAACAGGTGCATTAACAAACTGGCTCGCAGAACAATACACTAACGCTGCGGGTAAACTATATACATTAAGCCCATCAAGACTTTCAATATGTTTTACATCAGGCAAATTTAGTCTGACATCAAAAATAGAAGTGTTATGCAAGAAGGCGGTAGGCTTATTATTTCCCTTTGGAGAACGCACAAGTAGCTGCTGACAAACGGTCCTGTCACCAATATGTAGATTTATCGACTGCTCAGGTGATAAGCACCAAGATTGATCGAATCGCGCTGACAAATAGGCTCCGCAGAAGTCCCAAAAAGAAGTATACCAAGACGTGCTGTCACCTGGTTTTTCATCAGGCATTGCAGGAATATACCAACCTCGGATGACTTCCCGAATAAAGCCATACTTAATTAAACGCTCACGATGCACCCGGCTTAATTGATTCGATTGTATCGCAACGAAACCAGACTCTTGGAGCGTCTTTAATTGCGCGAGAGAATCCGCTAATTTTTGTGACACATCATTCATTTGAGTTCCTAATAACTACACAAGATGTTTATTAAACCAAGGTTTGTCGCCATGCCTTTTATAGGTTTTAACGCTTTTGGTTTATAGGTTTTACCGTTGTATCATTTATAGGTTTTAATGTCATTCCATTTATAGGTTTTAATGCTTTTCTATTTATAGGTTTTAGTGTTTATCTCAAGTATCGTAGTAGCTGTTAACTATAGTTAAATAAACTGTATGACACTAAATACCTAGGCCAACACCTGGATTCCGGCTCAAAAGCATTGCCGGAATGACAGACATAAAAAAGCGACCTTCCGGTCGCTTGTATAATTTTCAAACTTCAATTGAAGCCCACTACCATCATAATTGCGTCGCTGGCGATGATAAGACAATGAAGTTTGAGGTTTTCGCCGCGGAGTTGACTGGTGTCAAACTCCTTATTTCGAGCTATGCGAAAACTCTCAGCTGAAGCCGAAATAGCGTTACTGCCGAAAGTAAGACAAAAAAGCCGCTGCTTTTCGCCACGGAGTTGACTGTTGTCAATGAGTAGCGAAAAGTAGCGGCTGATGCAGTATTACTGAGGTTAAGTAGCTATTTACTCGTAGTCAGATAATGGGACGCACGCACACATCAAATTGCGATCCCCATAAACATCATCGATACGATTTACGGTTGGCCAAAACTTATTCGCCTTAACCGCTGCCGTTGGGAACACGGCCACTTCACGACTGTACGGACGTGAATCAAACTCTGGGTCCATAATATCCGCTAGGGTGTGAGGTGCATTATGCAGCGGGTTATTGTCCACTGGCCACTCGCCTGCTTCTACCTTGGTAATTTCACCACGAATAGAAATCATCGCTTCGATGAAACGGTCTAGCTCAACCTTAGACTCAGATTCAGTAGGCTCAATCATCAACGTACCCGCTACCGGGAAGCTCATGGTTGGTGAATGGAAACCATAGTCGTTTAGACGCTTAGCGATATCCATTTCGGTCACGCCAGAGGTTTCTTTTAATGGGCGTAAATCGATAATACATTCATGGGCTACACGGTCGTTACGGCCAGTAAATAATACTGGGTAATGAGGCAGTAGCTTTTTCATTATGTAGTTAGCGTTTAATAGCGCTGTTTGGGTTGATTGCTTAACCCCTTTAGTGCCCAACAACTTAATGTACATCCAGCTGATTGGCAAAATGCTGGCGCTACCATAAGGTGCGGCCGATACGGCGCCATTATGGTCGCTTTCGCGGCCTGGCTTAATCACTGTATGGCCTGCTACAAATGGCGCAAGGTGTGATTTAACACCAATTGGGCCCATACCAGGACCACCGCCGCCGTGCGGGATAGCAAAGGTTTTGTGTAAGTTAAGGTGCGATACGTCTGCGCCGATAAAGCCTGGTGATGTTAAACCAACCTGTGCGTTCATGTTCGCGCCGTCTAAGTACACTTGACCGCCATATTGATGGACGATTTCGCATACTTCGCGGATTGATTCTTCGTACACACCGTGAGTCGATGGGTACGTGATCATGATGCATGAAAGGCTGTCGGCTAGTTCTGCTGCTTTAGTGCGTAAGTCTTCTAAATCAACGTTTCCTTGCTTGTCGCACGCAGTAACCACTACCTTCATACCGGCAAGTTGTGCCGATGCTGGGTTAGTGCCGTGAGCTGATTGTGGGATTAAGCAAATGTTACGGTGCGCGTCGCCGCGAGACTCGTGGTATTTCTTAATCGCTAATAAGCCAGCGTACTCGCCTTGCGCACCTGAGTTTGGTTGAATACACACAGAATCGTAACCGGTGATTTTAACTAAAAACTCAGACAGTTCGTTAATTAACTGGGTGTAACCTTGTGCCTGATCTAGCGGGCAGAATGGGTGCATGTTAGCAAATTCTGGCCAGCTTACTGGTAGCATTTCCACTGCTGCGTTGAGTTTCATGGTGCATGAACCTAACGAGATCATTGAGTGGTTTAAGGCTAAATCTTTGTTTTCGAGACGCTTGATGTAACGCATCATCTCGGTTTCGCTTTGGTAGCGATTAAACGTTGGATGAGTTAATACCGCATCTTGACGTACTAGCGCTTCTGGAATTGACTGGCTGCCATTAGCAACGATGTCGGCATCAAGTGCTGCAACATCTAAACCGTGGCCTGCGCCTAGGATAACGTCAAACAAGTCTGCGATGTCTGTACGGATAGTGGTTTCATCTAAGCTGATACCAAACACGCCGTCTGCATCTATACGTAAGTTCACTTGCGCAGCTATGGCGCGGGCATTAATGGCGGCAACGTCGGCACCTTTAACACTGATGGTGTCGAACCAAGTGGTGTTAGCTAAGGTTAAGCCTTTTGCTGTTAAGCCTGCCGCTAAAATGTCGGCTAAACGGTTAATGCGTGATGCGATGGTTTTTAAGCCTTGTGGGCCGTGGAATACCGCATAAAACGACGCCATGTTGGCTAATAAAATTTGCGCGGTACAAATGTTTGAGTTGGCTTTTTCGCGGCGAATATGTTGCTCGCGCGTTTGCATGGCCATACGTAATGCGCTGTTGCCGCGGGTGTCTTTTGACACACCAATAATACGGCCTGGCATTGAACGTTTGTGTTCGTCACGGGCAACAAAGAATGCTGCGTGTGGTCCGCCGTATCCCATTGGTACGCCAAAACGTTGCGCGCTACCAAATACGACATCTGCGCCCATAGCGCCCGGTGATTTAAGTAACATTAACGACATGATGTCGGCTGCTACTGTAACAATGACTTTGTTGTCACGGAGCGTGGCAAATAGCTCAGTGTAATCGGTAATTTGGCCAATACGGTTGGTGTACTGGAACAAGGCACCAAATAACTCGTAATTTACCGCTTCACTTGCTGGGCCAACAACGACTTCAAAACCAAAACATTCTGCGCGGGTTTTCACTACGTCGAGTGTTTGTGGGAATACGTCATCGGCAACAAAGAAGATGTTGGCTTTTTTGGCTTTAGACACGCGCTTGGCAAGTGCCATGGCTTCTGCCGCTGCGGTTGCTTCGTCCAGCAATGAGGCTGATGCAAGGTCAAGACCGGTTAGGTCCATTGACACTTGTTGGAAGTTTAAGATTGCTTCTAAACGGCCCTGGGCGATTTCTGGCTGATATGGAGTATAAGCAGTGTACCAACCTGGATTTTCGAACACGTTACGCAAAATAACATTTGGCACTTGCACGCCGTAGTAACCCATACCGATATAGCTTTTAAAGACTTTGTTTTTGTCTGCTATGTTGCGGATATAGGCGATACCTTCGGCTTCGCCACACGAGTCACCGATGGTGAGGTCTTGTGGTAAACGGATTTTGCCAGGAACGGTTTGCGCGGTTAAGTCTTCTAACGACTCAGCACCAATGAAGTTGAGCATTTCTTGTTGCTGCTCAGCACTTGGGCCAATGTGGCGTGTTAAAAATAACTCGTGTTGTTCTAGTTGTGTCAGGGTTTGCTTGGTCATGTTAAACCTTGTTCCAAATCGACCAGTTATGGCGGTAGGGCACAGAACTGGATTAGGGTGAAAATGGGTAATACGTGAATAACCTGTTTAGGGTTTATTATGTTGCGCGCTCGTCATTTTTTAGCTGCACATAACAAAGAAGCTCCCGAGGGAGCTTCCTGCGTCATTGGCGCTTATTCTTGGTCAATCACTTCTTGGTAACCGTCTGCATCTAATAATGCATCAACTTCTGATTCGTCAGAAGGCATAACACGGAAGAACCAACCGTCACCAAATGCGTCGCTGTTAACACGCTCTGGCGAATCTTCTAAAGATTCGTTTACGGCAATCACTTCACCAGAAATAGGTGCATAGATGTCTGATGCCGCTTTAACTGATTCAGCCACTGCGCAGTCTTCACCGGCTGTGACTGTGTCGCCAACTTCTGGCAATTCTACGAATACCATGTCGCCTAATAGCTCTTGAGCATGCTCAGTGATACCTACTGTGTAGCTACCGTCTGATTCTTTACGGATCCATTCGTGTGAAGATGCATATTTCAAGTCTGCTGGAATAGTGCTCATTATCGTTGTTCCTTAATCTGATGTTCTAATACTTAACAAATAAATTCTTTTTAGGTAAAGCACAACTCATTTTATTGAGTCGTTAGAAAGCTTGCTTACCGTTACGTACAAAACTTGGAGCGATGACTTTTACGTTAACACGCTTTTTACGCATTTCAACTTCAGCTACAGCACCAATACCATTAGGCACACGGGCCATGGCAATAGAATAGCCTAATGTTGGCGAAAACGAACCGCTAGTGATCACACCTTGATGCTCAACACCGTTAGCGTCGGTAAAAAATACTGCCATATCGTGGCGTAATACGCCCTTTTCTTCCATGACTAAGCCGACTAATTTGTCTGTGCCAGCCGCTTTAATGGCGGTAAGTGCATCACGGCCAATAAAGTCACGTTCGCTTGGCTCCCACGCTACTGTCCAGCCCATGTTAGCGGCTAATGGATTAATTGACTCGTCCATGTCTTGACCGTATAGGTTCATGCCCGCTTCTAAGCGTAATGTGTCACGTGCACCTAAACCACATGGCTTAACGCCTGCATCTAGTAGTGCTTGCCATAAGGCTTCGGCTTCGGCTTCTGGAACAATAATTTCGTAGCCCGCTTCGCCGGTGTAACCGGTTGTAGCAATAAATAAGCTGGCTGATTGCACACCAAAGAATGGCTTCATGCCTTCAACGGCAGCATTTTGCTCGGTGCTAAATACTGTAGCCGCTTTGGCTTTAGCATTAGGACCTTGCACCGCAATCATCGCAAGCTCTGGACGTTCAGTCACAACAACATCAAATGCTGCGGCTTGTTTGTTGATCCAGGCGAGGTCTTTGTCGCGAGTAGCGGAGTTAACCACCACGCGGTAATGGGTGTCGGTTAAGTAGTAGGTAATAAGGTCGTCGATGATGCCAGCGTTTTCGTCTAGCATTCCGCCGTAAAGGGCTTTACCAGGTACGGTAAGTTTGGCGACATCGTTAGCAAGTAACTTACGTAAGAAGGCACAAGCATCGCTGCCGGTAACGTCAACTACGGTCATGTGCGACACGTCGAACATGCCTGCATCTTGACGTACTGCGTGATGTTCTTCGATTTGAGAGCCGTAGTTAATCGGCATTTCCCAACCGTGGAAATCAACCATTTTGGCTTTAGATTCTAAATGCTTGTTAAAAAGTACAGTCTTGCTAGCCATTATTATCCCTTTTTTTGGGCCTTTAATTAGGTCTTAATCTAATGTAGGTATTTGATAAAATGCGAACAAAATTATACTCCGCAGACCTAATTTGTATACAAAAAATTTTTCTAATCCGAGTCCGGTCGCATTAGTTTAGCTAATCTATTGTTGTAATTTTTTTACATAATCTTTTACAATAAAAACGCCAATTTAACTGTGTAGACTGATATTAAACAAGTTTCTACATTAGCTATGATGAAATTGGCTCACGACAAAGTTTAGGTAATGTCATTTTGTTACCCATAGCCTGTTTGATGAACACTGTTTTCAGCCCAGCGACATTATCAACTAGGGTTAGGCCTATGTCGCGCATGGCTTTTTTAAGCGGATTGCTGCCGGCAAACAGTCTTTTAAAGCCTTCCATGGTGGCAATCATCTCCATCGCCTCTGCTTTACGCCAACGTTCAAGGGCTCGTAAATGGCTATATTCGCCTAAATCTTTACCTTGCTCATGCAGTTCGGTAAAGGTTTCGATGATACTGGCGGCGTCTAAAAAGCCTAAGTTAACCCCCTGGCCAGCTAACGGATGAATGGTATGAGCTGCATCACCTGCCAGTACTAATCGATGGCGGGCAAAGTGGCGCGCATAGCGCATCCGTAGCGGAAATGATTGACGCTCGCTGATCACCTGGCACATGCCTAAACGGCCATCTAGCGCGGCAGTTAACGCTTTGCCAAATTCGATTTTGTCTAATGCTAACAATTGTTCGGCTTGGTCGGGCGATACCGACCAGACGATGGAACATAAATTGTCGTCATACAATGGCAACATAGCTAATGGACCACCGGGTAAAAAGGCTTGTCTGGCGGTGGCGTCGTGAGCGAGTTCGGTGCGCACAGTCGCGACAATAGCATGGTGGCCGTAGTCCCAAAATGTTAGCGGAATACTGCATTGTTGGCGCACCCAAGAGTTGGCTCCGTCGGCGGCAACCACTACGGCTGCACTGACATTGTCGCCATTGGCTAGGGTTAGCCAAGCTTCGCGCTCGCCAAAGGCTACGCGCTCAAGACGTTGGTTTTCAATATAGGTAATGTTGCTTATTTCGCTGGCACGTTTGGCAAGGGCATAACTGATGGCATCGTTTTCTATGATCGAGCCTAAATAGGCTTCGCTGATGCTGTGAGCGTCGAACTCAATTTTGCCTAGGCCGTCTTTGTCCCACACCGACATTTTTTGGTAAGGGCTAACGCGACTGTCGTCGAGGTATTGCCACGCGCCGAGGTTTTCAAGTAATTGCTGACTGGCTTTGTTAATCGCACTAACGCGTAATTTAGGATCGCCACTGACCGCTTGGGTTGTGCCAGCATCGATCACCACCACATTAAGGTCGGCATTGGCTAAACCGATTGCGGTTGCAAGCCCAACCATACCACCGCCGACGATGGCAACATCATAAGTTTTAGTTGAAAACATGGTCAATCCTTACCTTAAAATGAGTTAACGCCAGCCCATGGCGGTTTGCACTACGGGGCGTTTTAACGGCGGTAGCCAAGACAATAAACGCAAACCGATATTGCGTCCGGCAACTAACGGCCAATATTGATTGGAAAAGCCACGCACTAAAAATTCGATGTTGTTGAGTGTGTTGTCGCGATCGGCTTGGCGAGCGGCTAAATATTGATGCACGATAGCGCTGCTGCCGAGGTCAACTTCGGTTGCTGTGTTGCTGCTAAAGGCGTGTTCAAGCACCTTGAGTAGCCCGACTACATCACGTAAACCTAGGTTAAAGCCTTGTCCGGCGATAGGATGTAACGTTTGCGCGGCGTTACCGATAAATATACAACGATGGTAAATCGGCCTTGGCATGTACGATAACGTGAGTGGATAACTGACCCGCTGCCCTACATCGATAAAGCGGCCGACACGATGGCCAAATGCTTGTTGTAATTCCACTAAAAACTCAGCTTTATCTGCATTTTTTAATGCATCAGCTTTGGCTGGCGGTAATGCCCATACCAGTGAATATCGCGCTTGAGTGGAAGGTGTTGATGGCACTGACGTCATCGGTAACAGTGCTAAGGGGCCGGTTTGGGTAAAGCGCTCATAAGCCCAGTGTTGATGCGGTTGGTCGGTAATGACATTGGCAACGACCGCCGTTTGATCAAAATTGACTTGCTCAGTAGGCTGCTGTAAATGTTGACGCACAACCGAGTTAGCGCCATCTGCGGCCACCAGCAACTGACAATGCAGCTGAGTGCCATTATCTAATGTTAATAAGTGACCGTCTGTTTGGGCTTGTAAATCAGTGACTTTGGCAGGACAAAACACGCTGACAGATGACTTAGCCAGTTCGTCGAATAACACGTTACCCACTCGAGCTAATTCAACCACCTGCCCTAATGCATCTAAGCCTAATGGTTTAGCGTTGAGTTCGGTCATGCCAAAGTGGCCGCGATCAGACACATGAATATTTTCGATCGCGGTGCCAAGATGCTGCAACTTAGGCCAAATACCTAAACGAGTCAGTTCGAAAATAGAACCGTGTGCAATGGCGATAGAGCGGGCATCAAAACCGGGGTGATTGTTGTTGGCAACATGGGCTTCGATTAATGCAATACGCAGCGGGCGCGCTAAAGTGGCAGATGATAACGTAGCAGATAGTGTGGCAGATAACTTAGCTAACCCTAGGGCTAACGTGGCACCTGCCATGGCGCCACCCACTATGGCAATATCAACGACGAGTGGCTCGGTAGAAGTGTGTGCTGTGGTCATACGCTGCGTTGCTGCCTATACCAAAATGTTAGTGAAAAGTAGAATGCTCATCGGTGTCATTCAAAGGCATGTCTAAGCCAAACTCTGAATAACATAAAATAGCTGACATTCTGACAAACTCTTGCAGTTCTTCGTAGGCAACTTCTGATTCTTCGTCATCACCGACATCAAATTCTACTTGAGCGATATCGGCAAGGTCTTTAATTACCTCACGCACATCGGTTGACGCTTTGTTTAGCTCTGGTTGAATAATGGCAATGCCCGTTAAAAAACTTTGGGTCCACAAGGCTAACGCTTCAACGCGATCGCTCAGTGGCGCTTCTTCTTCTGGTAATAAAAGAGTAAAGCCAAATTCGAAATCGACTAAGCGGGTCACGGTGTCTTGATACAAATCGCTGATCAGCTGTTGTAAGTTTGGTTCTAGCGGTTGACCGTCGTTCATTAACTCAACTAACGGCTTGAGCCAGGCTAAATTTTCTTGCTTTACACCACCACAAATAATCCCAACAAGCGCCCCGTGCACTTCTACTGGATGCTGGCCGACTTCAGCGTAATCTAAGGCCTGTTTTAGTTTTTCGATACATAATGAAGGTGGGATTGCCATGGTAAATTCCTAAAAGCGCTATATCTGCTTCAATGCTAGCAGAGTTACTATGATGCTCCAAATGCTAGTGTGTATTGTGCCCAAATAATGCCTAGACTGAAGCGGATTTGTTCACACAAACAGCAAATAGTTAAAAAGGGATGCTGTTGCCTTGCTCTTTTAAATTCAGCCCTATATAGTTCGCGAACTGACTAAGGATCTGAGGCAACATTATGAGTAACAGTGCTGTTGACATTACCCTATTAGGGCGCACCTACTCTATCGCATGTCCAAAAGGACGCGAAGATGCATTGCGGACTGTTGCCAGAGAAGTTGAAAACCAACTGACAACCTTAAAGTCGCGTACTAATAATTTAAGCCGTGAAGAGTTAGCCATTATGGCGGCGCTGAACATTGGCAATGAATTGTATGAAGAAAAACAAAAAAACAAACAATATATGGCGCAAATGGATGAGCGTATTTCTTTGTTACAGTCAACGTTGGAAACATCGTTGGTTGAACGAAGCCGCTAGGAAGGCTAAACTAAGATTTCAGAACTAAGCATTGCTTAATTCTACCCTGTTTTGCTCCCTGGGATATTTGCTCGTTGGTTAAGTCCCTGTGCCGATAATTACAAACCCAGGGTGAATGCTTTCGTTAACATTGTGCATGCTCGGATTATACCGAGAAGCCTTAGGAGATGAACATTTACCCGCCTTGAACCTACGGTTCAAGGGCTGCGCCGGCAGCGGTATTTTGGGGAGCATTCTAATTTTATGATGAACACTCTTTAAGAAGTGTTCATCATACCTCTGCAATATTCCATTATTTGTTACCTTGATTTAGCCATAAACATTTATGTCTGCTCATATATCAGTCTCATTGATATAAAAGATAACAACCATTTGCTGCATTAATGTGCCTTAAATTGAAAAATCTAAATGGTGCTGGACTGGATCTGAAACTAATCAGGTTTTGATAAGTCATCCTCGTTCACATTTTGATGTTTGAATTAAGTTTACTTTAATCCATAAGGTTGTTTTACCGGGTTCATTAATGTATAAAACATTAAATATTAATAACTTGTAAATATGGATTATGACAAGTCGTGTCGTCGCCCCCTATTTTTACAGCATCATTATGGCTGTACTACTGCTGACTTTAGCAGGCTGTAAATCCACCCCAACGCCTTCACCTAAGCCTGTTAATATTGTTCCCACTGAGTTATCTCATTTACCAACTGATGCAGCTACCCAAGGCTTGAATATTATTGATACTCAGCTGAGCCTGGGCGACCGTAATTTATATCTGGCCAATAATGGCAATATCAAAATGCTGTCTACTGCCGAATGTCGATTAGACATATCAGCTCATCGGGGCGATTTTCGGCAGCCAGAAAGCAGTGCAAATGCCATTGCAGCGGCGTTAAATGATAATTTTAACAGTGTTGAAATTGACGTAATGCTACTCAAAGATGGTACTTGGGTTAATCATCACGATAGTCAGACCGGTCGCGCGACGGTGTATTACACCGGTGAACGCTTCAAACTAAACCGTATGAACTTTCAAGAGTTTGCTAATCTCAAACTGCGAGACAAGCAAAGTAACCATTTACTGGATCAACGCCCTATTGCTGCTGTTGAAGCCTTTAAAACCTTTGCGGCATATCGCAATCACAATCAACAACTGAATGTAGAAGTTAAGTCTGACACCAACGGCCAAAAACTCGTTGAACTCGATAATATGCTCAGAAAATATATTGGTTTAGGTGGTTTTTATTATTCAGCCGCAGACCAAGAAATACTTTATAAGCTGCGAGGCATTAACCCATCGGTGTATTTAGGGTTTATTCAGGGTGGACACCCAACAAGCATTGAAAAATTAACGGCTGATTTGCGTAAAGGCGTAAAAAACGATACTTATTATTTAGATAATAAAAATAAGCTTGAGCTAGTAGGTCGATACGGTACTAAGCGTTATCGTTCACGTTATAAAGATTATACGGCAAAATCCTCACTTTCTGAATTACAGAGAAAACTGGGTAAAAACTCTGGGCTCCACCTAGATATCCGTAGCTTTATGCAACATGCCAACGTTAAATATCATGCACATCAACTCGGAATGAAAGTGTATACCTATTCGCTCAATGGTAGCGAGTATCATCAATCACAGCTTATCAAATTAACCACAGATCAACTTCCTGATGGCGCCATTGTCGATGCGACACCTTACAAAATTTGCCAACGTCTATTCAATGCTGCTTTGCCAGTTAAACGTTATCAGCCATTGAGCCATCTTGGTCGCTATATTGCGTCTTTACCGCAAGATGCTGACTTTGATCGTTTTGCCGAAATGCGTGGCTATCAAAACGAAGGTTACTATCTATCATTAGACTCTGGCCTTGCTGCCATCAACGCGACTCCCGTTAAAGTAGTGCCAAACACTATTCCTACTCCGTTGTTAGAACATGGTTTTCCTACTATCACTGATGAAAAAATTGATAACAATACAGGTGATACAATCATTTTAAGGTTGCCTGCACGCCAAGCTAAATAGCGATTAAATAACGACATAAAGATAAAAAGACGATGGTTGATAAAGATTAATATGACTGAAAATAACAAAAGTCCATTTGCAACAAATCTGCTTAACAGCGCTCCTACACAAAAAAAAATGCAATCCGCGGTAAAAGAGCTGGAAAAAGTACAAAAAAGTCAGCAATCAACCGCTAAAAAAGTAGAAAAGCAGCAAGCAGTTGAAGCCCAGATAAATAAAACGGGTACCCCCTTCTGGTGGATGTTGTTGATGTTCATTTGCTCGCTAGTGTATTTGTTCCCGGAAGCGGTATTTAATGCAGCGTTGACCGATGTTGCTGGAGGACGAAACTCCAGCATAGAAGACTTACGAACAGTAGAGCTATTTGGCCGAACAATCAGTGGAATAGGCGTTACGTTACTGTTAGCTGATTTATTATTAAAGGGTAAAAGAGTCGCTAACGTTACGCGCGCTTTAGGTTACTTTGCACTCATTGCGGTACTTGTGTGGCCAACGGTATTTTTTGGACAAAAATGGTTAGTCGATCATTTTATTATTGACGCTTCAGCGCCTGAAGAACGCCAGCAAGCTTATTTATCGCAGTTACTCCGTAGTGCGTTAATTGAAAACTCAATCACATTCGAAGGTATTGAGTATGATCCCAATAAAGAACACAGTGCTATCGAAAAAACCTTTTTATCGGTATTTGGCGGATTAGTTTACGCTGACGACAAATTAGTCGACGATTTAAAGGACAAAAAGCGTTTGATAATGGAAAAGTTTGTTCGCGATCGAGCCATGTCTCGGTTTGACGAACACTATGGCCATTATGATAATTTCCGCCAAACACTGCGCAATAAATACACTGAGTATGCCTCGGGTTCAAATCAATATAACCAAGCCTTAGCCAGTGTACAAACGCGGTCAGATTCATACTGGTTAGACACCCAAAATCAAGTTAAGCAAGGGTGGGAACAATACCAAAAAGGCACCAAAGCTTATGAAGCTAGGGTGGAATCGCGAGCTCAAAAAATTGCTCCAAAACTATATGACTATTTTGAACGTCGTAATAAATGCGCAGAAAAGAAAAGTGGTAGTAGTAAGGATAGATGTTTCGAGCGATTACAAAAAGGCTATGACAAAGAAATAGCCAAGTACGGTATTCCTTATATTCCTCCAGATGATTGGTTAATTCGCGAAGAGATCTCAACCTCAGAAAACGTCGGCAATTCTATTATTTCAGGCATTATGAGCTTAGGCTTATTCACGGCGATGCAGGCTGCAGATGCTATCACTGGTGGCGATGCTGGCTTTAAAGATCATCGAATGGTGTACACCAACGATGTAAATCATTATAAAAAAGTATTGATGATAAAAATGGCACCTGATTTTGTTAAGGAGTCGGGGGGCTACTCTCTAGGCATTAACTCAATCCATCAATTTAGAGTTCATGAACTTACCAGTATAAAAGTTAATAAGAAGCTAAAGCAAAAAGGCTTAACCTTATCCCCTTCTTGGTCAATCACCGATCGCAACAGCTTTGATATTGCGGTGGCTAAAAAAGTACGTCAACAAGCCGATGCTGAGTGGCGTTCAAAAATGAAAGCTAAGGGTAGCGATATGCCACCTAATTTGAGCTGGCAAACCTTTCAACAGCAAAGCGATATTCAACAGCGTATAAAACAAGAAATGAAAGAGTTGTACGTTAATCCTACGCTAGCCGATTGGAATAATCGCGAGTTTAAGCAACATATTATTGAGCCCAATATAAAACGTAAAACCACTGAATACCTCAATGTGCTCGACGCTCAACTAGTTGAGTTTGCCGATGGTGGTGCGTTTGAATCAACAGGTAAATCGGCATTACGTTCAACTATTATTCCGCCAATTTCTATGGCGATTAGCTTAGCATTAGTGTTACTTACCGTATTAAAGCTACCGATGAAAGCGGTCGAACTAGTACAAGCTAAACGTGCGTCCTCTGAGCCAAGAGTTAAGCCTAATCGCTTGATAAAACCGGTGATATCAACGGTGTTATTAGCGTCAATATTTGTGGTTCCGTTATCGATGGGCGGCAACCAATACACTATGCCAGGCTCATCACTGCATTACTTTTTTGATCAAATGGAAAAGAACGATTCCGCCACGGTGTCATATACGCTTAAATGGTTACTTGTGACCTTGCCGATTGTACAACCTATCGGCTCTTCAATAGACCAGCGCTTACTAATTACCCAAGGCTTTAATGCCATTAGCGACCCGATTAATCGCTTTGATTTAGCGGTAATGCCAGCACATAAGGCCACTCAACCGGCTAAATCATCACCTACCAATACTGCCCTATTACCCCTAACGATTAAGAGTAATATCGCAAATGCCAACGTGTCTGTGATGAATATTAAGCCCAAATATCAAGCCGGCATGATGCTACCTGCTGGCAATTACGACATTAAAGTCTCTGCTTCAGGACAAGAGCCCATTAGACAATGGATATATTTGAAAGCTGGCCAAACGAGTTTCGACATTAATTTTTAATGAGCTGATGCTGTTCGCTGGTGACAGAAACAGCAAAATGAATCACGCATTGTTTATAGGAAGTATTACGTGAGTAAATTAGAACAATTCCAACGATTTATCCGCAGCAACGGTAAAGATCTAACTGGTGTAGACGTACCAGTAATATTAAGCAACGAACAAACAAAACTGCCTCAACTTAAGTTTACTTTTGGGTGGACGATTGAAGTTGGGGTGAGTCAACACGAACATGGCGCCTATTGTCCGAATGGCATTAAATCTGGTAGTGCATCGAATGCGAGGGATTACGCCCACGACAAAGCAAAAGAGTATGCTAGCGGACAAAACTCGTTATTTAACGATCGCTTTTTAAACATTCTTGGGCCTGATATTTCTAGCAATTTTTTGATCCGAAATAGAGACTTAAAATCTGCACCAGAAACCTATGTAGGCAGCAAAGTGTGTTACAACTGCAGTGGTTCTGGGTCACAAAGCTGTTCTAATTGCCATGGCTCTGGCAAGAATTCTTGTACCGGTTGTAGTGGCAGCGGCCGCATTAGTGTGTCGCGTTACGACAGCCACAATAATCGCACTGTTTATACTACAGAATCATGCACATCCTGCTGGGGAAGTGGTAAAAAAACCTGTAATACCTGCAGCGGCTCAGGTTCTGTAACTTGTAATACTTGTAATGGTGGTGGTTATCTCTATTACAGTTACACCATTGATGGTGATGCCAAACGTAGCACTAAATGGGCTTATAATAGTAACGACTATCACGAGTGGACTTCTGAATTCGTTAAAAATAATGGTTTAGACTTAGTTTATCATTTGACCGAGATAACTGAAGTTGACGTTGAGGGTACCCTTGATGGTTGTACTTTTATTTATGCTTTTACCGCTAAACTGCCGACGTTACAATTTACTGCTACGGTAGATAAAGTCGATACAACAATGTGTTTTGCCGGTAAGAATGACACTACCCATAATGCCGGTGGTGTTTACGATCCTGCAGTATGGCTTGTGGCGCAGAAATTGACAGGCAATGACCAAGAAACCGACAAAGATGTATTAGCAACACCTGCCATAAAAGACATTATTGAAGCGAACACCACCAATACTCAAATTGCGTTATTAACAGAAAATTGGGTATCAAATGAGATTAACGATGCTGTTATCTCTAACTATCAACACTTAGTCACTACGTTAAAAAAGCAGAGCGTTAAGGGCATTGCCCCAAACATGTTTTTAAGCTTAGTGAAGTACACTTATTTCTTCTTCACGTTAGGGATGTTGATCGCGCTGTTATTTCCTTTATTTGCCGCTGAAACGGGTCATCGCATGAGTGTGACACAAGTGCCAGAATGGATAATGGCATTATTGATGATGAAATTTGGTTTATTTGGACTCCCCGCTTATGTGAATTATGCGTTTGTCTTTGGACTGCTGTGGTTAAGCTATAAGAGCGTAAAGAAGTGGTATTGGAAAAATATCGGTAAAACCAAAATCTGGTTATTGGCGATTAGCATCACACTATTATTACCACATATCGGCCTTTCATCTTATTACAATACGTTAGAGCTACTTAGACACTCACCCACCATCGCTAGCACCTTAGTGAGTGGCTCGCTATTAGTCGGTGTTTACTTACTTATTTTTGGGGTGAAAAAACCTAAAAGATGGTATGGGAAATTGTTTGGTTTATTGGCTGGGCTGGGTATTTACTGCGCCATTCAATATGGGCTTTACGTGATAAATCCAACGTATGGTTTTGTGGTAGATCATACTCATTATGCCCGTGAGGTGACGAAACTATTAACATCTGCCTTGGATTTTATGAAGCACAATGTATTTGAGTGGGGCTTGTTATCGATTAGCTTTACTTATTTTTTAACCCGTAGACGTTTTTGGTTAAAAGCAAAAACAATGGTGGCGGATTACGATAGCCCAGTGCTACTAAAATCAATGAATATGGATAAATAGTGTTACGTATTTAGGTTCGATATGCAGAGCAGAGGCTAAATTTTGTAGCAACATTAGCAGAAGATTAACCTGTGCTTTCATATCGACTCAGAAAGCGATAACCTACTTTCATACTGTGTTTTGGTGTTTTTAATTTGTAAGTGATGGAGTACTCCTAATATATGAGTATCACGCGTTTTATGGCTAACAAGGACAATCGTCCTGTTACGTCAACCTCTTCGGCACGCATCAGCTATTTTGCCACGCCAACCGAACTCGAAGACCCCGTATTTGAAAGTGTCGACATGAGTCGCGATAATATTCGTCGCCATGTAAGACAAGAACGTAATAGCCTCAGCGCTGAAGAACAAAATCAATTAGCCTTAATTGCCAGCCGTCATATGTTAGCTGAAATTCAGGCACAGTCGGCTCAACATGTTGCCTTGTATGTCACTCACGATGGTGAACTTGCTACTCAAAAACTGATTGAAGCGTTATGGGATGTCGACATTAATCTCTATTTGCCGCGTATTCATCCGTTTAGTAAGGGCAATTTGTTGTTTGTGCGCTACGATCGCGATTCTGTGATGGTTAACAACCAATATGGTATCAGCGAGCCACAGCTCAATGTGCAGCATGTCATTACCGTTGATAAGCTCGATATGATCATTACTCCGCTAGTCGCCTTTGATGAACACGGCAATCGCATGGGCATGGGCGGCGGATATTATGACCGCACCTTGGCACAAGTGGTCGATAACAAGCCGTTAGCCGTAGGCTTTGCCCACGACTGTCAGCAAGTCAGCCAAGTGCCTACTGATTTTTGGGATATTCCTTTACCAGTGATTATTACCCCAACGAGAAGATTGGCTATTTAAAATAGCTTAATACTATTAAGGTCGTGGCGCTTCGCCCACACCAGACCAAGAAGGGGAAAACGGCTTCCCCCTCTTGGATCACCCCGGCAGCTCCGGCAAAGTGTTCATCCTCATAGCATAATAAAAATCACCTAACGACTCAGATGGTACATCTGATGTGAATGGACTGACGAATGTCGTGATGACATGGATGTCAAAAAACGACCATGTACCCCCGAGCCTGTTACATATCTGCAAGACAGGAGTCTACATGCCTTGAAACACAGGGATGTGTGATAAAGGCCATGATGTCACTACGGCATTTTCATCACGCTATTTCGGACACTTTGGACGGAGACACGTTGATACTGCTGATTCCTCTTACATACCAACTAGACTTTGTAGAAGGTAAAAATCAAACATAACAGAATGGAAAAAGCCCCATCAATAAACGCTATTGATGGGGCTTTTTAGTTAACTGATTAGACTAAAAATGGGCTTACACAATCGCCTTATCAAGTGCTTGGCTGACATCGGCAATGATGTCGTCGATGTGCTCAATACCCACCGATATGCGCACTAGATCTTCTGATACACCGGCTTTGGCTAATTCGGCACTGTCTAACTGGCGATGGGTGGTACTGGCGGGATGACAAGCTAACGATTTAGCGTCACCAATATTGACCAAACGTAGCACCATTTGCAGCGCATCAATAAACTTACCACCAGCTACTTTACCCGCTTCTGCGTTAGCAGCTTTAATGCCAAAACTAATAATACCAGAGGCTTTACCACCAGTGATTTTTTGGCAGGTTGCATGATGCGGACTGTCTGGTAGTGCTGCGTAATTAACCCAGCTAATATTAGGGTGTTGCTGGAGATATTCGGCTAGCGTAAGCGCATTACTGCAGTGACGTTCCATGCGTAAACTTAAGGTTTCTAAGCCTTGTAGTAATAAGAATGAACTGTGCGGTGATAACGCTGCACCAGTATTACGTAGTGGTACTACTCGGCAACGGCCAATATAAGCGGCTGGACCAAAGGCGTCGGTATACACCACGCCGTGATAAGACGGATCTGGTTCATTTAGTATCGCAAAACGTTTTTTGTTGGCGACCCAGTCAAATTTACCCGAGTCAATAATCACCCCACCAATGGTTGTGCCGTGGCCGCCAATGTATTTAGTGAGCGAATGGATAACAATGTCGGCACCATGATCAAATGCGCGGCACAATACTGGCGTCGCTACGGTGTTATCGACAATTAGTGGCACCCCGTATTTGTGAGCAATATCGGCCAAACGTTGTAAGTCGACAATATTACCGGCTGGGTTACCAATCGATTCGCAAAATAGGGCTTTGGTGTTGTCGTCAATTAATGCGTCGAGGCCATCAAAGTCATCAAACGCCGCCATACGGACTTCAACGCCTTGGCGTGGCAGTGTATGGGCAAATAAGTTATACGTGCCGCCGTACAACTGGCTAGTGCTGACAATGTTGTCGCCCACTTGTGTTAACGCTTGGATAGCATAAGTAATGGCGGCCATGCCTGATGCCACTGCAAGCGCACCGATGCCGCCTTCAATGGCGGCTAAGCGTTGCTCTAACACGCTAGTAGTAGGATTCATTATGCGGGTGTATATATTGCCAGCCACTTTTAAATCGAACAGGTCCGCACCGTGCTGGGTATCATCGAAGGTATATGAGGTGGTTTGGTAAATCGGCACCGCGGCGGCTTTGGTGGTGGCTTCAGACTCGTAGCCATAATGTAACGCCAATGATTCCAGCTTCATGTTTTCTGCAGACATAGTGACTTCCTTTCGATAATAGCGAGTGTGGATACTGATTAATATCCACACTACCAATTAGCCATCTAGAAGTCTATAACAAATTAACGTCAACATTGCCCCGCACATTAGCGCTTGGCGTTTTATGGATTATTTTAGATGCCTGCCGCCATCAACAGCATAGCTGCGGCCGGTAACATAATGGCTGGCCTGCAAATAATCGACTAAGGAAATGATTTCTGCATTACCGGCTTCTTTAGGCAATATGGCTTTAGCCAATGCTTTGACTTTATAGGCATCATCGTCATCTTGGTTAAATAAAATCATCGCGGGAGCAATGGCGTTTACTTTGACATGCGGTGCTAACAAGCTAGCAAATGACAGTGTCATGTTATGCAGTGCTGCTTTACTGGCGGCATAGGCGATGTGCTTTTTACTGCCCTTTTCGGCGACGTAATCTGTCATGTGAATAATGTTGCTGGCACCAATGCTGTCGTCATTGGTTTTAGCTGCGCTAATCAGTAATGGCGCTAAGGCAAGATTGATTTGATACGGCGCTGATACGTGAATTTGCATCATTCGCGTCATAGTGTCTGCCGGGCTTAAGCCGTTGTTGTCGGGTAACCAGTCTGACGCATTATGAATAATGGTATCGAGGCGATCATGATGCTCATTGATGTGAGTAATTAATCCATCAATAGATGCCGCATCGGTTAAGTCGCATGAATGTAAACTCGCACCCAACTTACCGAGCTGTTCAATGCTGTCATAATGAGTACGATAAGTGCCAATGACATGATGACCTTGTGCCAAATAATATTTGGCCAGTGCATAACCTATGCGTTTACCTACGCCAGTGATCAGTATTGTACGTTCCATAATGCTCTCTTAATTTTAGCTCTGATACATTGAGCCTTTATCATAATTAAATTAGATGGTTATCTAAGAATAAACCATCCTAGCGCGTAATAATGACAATCGATAGTGTAATGGGTGATAAAAAAATGACTTCATTATGTGAAGTCATTTTTAAAAGGCATGCTGTGGCGCAAGCGATTCCGAGTTCAGGCTGGTTATGTCTAAACATTATGCTAGCTGGTTATGTCTAAACGTTATGCTAGCTGGTTATATGTCTAAACATTACGCTAAAAGCTATGCTAGAAACTCTGCTCGGCTAGCGGGATTGGCCTTAAAGCAACCACCAAGTGCTGTGGTTTGCGTGCTTGATGAGGTATCCATAATGCCGCGAGATTTTACGCAGTAATGGGTGGCGTTAATGCTCACGGCGACATCATCGGTCGCCAATAACGTTTGCAGCGCCACTAGTATCTGCTGAGTTAAGCGCTCTTGTACTTGTGGGCGCTGGGCAAAAAATCGCACGATGCGGTTAATTTTCGATAAGCCGATAATGTTATCTTTAGGAATGTAAGCCACTTTGGCGAAACCATCGATGGTAATAAAGTGATGTTCGCAAGTACTCACCACACTGATATTGCTAATTTTTACCATCTCTTCTACACCCATCTTATTATCGATTTGAGTGATTTTTGGGAAATTAGCATAATCGAGGCCCGAGAAAATCTCATTAACGTACATTTTGGCAATGCGGTGCGGTGTTTCAGCTAAGCTGTCGTCGGTTAAATCCAGCCCTAAGGTTGACACAACTTCGGTCATTAAGCCTTTAATACGCTGATATTTTTGCTCGCTGGTCATATCATTTGGCACTAATGGCGTTTCAAGGCCATGAGCAACCAATGCTTGTTGTACTTTTAATGCTTCTGCAGACAACTCTGCGCGCGTTATGTCATTAATGGTCGTCATAATAACATCCTTAAATAGTGGTTAGGCTTGATACTCTAAAGATAACGATACTGAATCGGCGAAGCGCAGTGCATGGGGCTTATCAATAGTGACTCTGGCCAGGGTAACAGTTGGGTGCTCCCGACAAATATCTAATACGTCGGCAACCAATTTTTCCAGTAATAAAAAACGGCCTTCTTCTACATGCTGGATCACTTTTTTGGTGATCACTTTGTAGTTTAGCGCATCAGCAACGTCGTCGGTTTGAAACGATCGATCGGCTGGATAATGGATCTCGATATTGATCACCACGTCTTGCTGCTTTTCGCGTTCGTCTTGGTTAAATCCAATAAACGTACGTAAGCGTAAATTGGTGACCTTAATAATGGCTTGGCTTAATGGCATTATTGAGCCCTTGTGAATTGTTTTGGATATATACGCCAAAGTGAAATAGAAAGATCATAAACCTCGGTAATTTGTGTGTAATCTCGATCATGGAAACAAATGTAATCTGGCTTGATGTTTGAGGCGTACAATAGTCAGTATAGGTGTTCAAGCAAGCAATAACATAAATGAGGTAAATGATGGAACTGACTATTTTTTACGATGGCACTTGCCCGCTGTGCCTCAATGAAATGAAGCAATTAAAGCGATATGACCGTTTAAACCACATCGGCCTTGAAGACATTAACGCCGATGATATTAATCTGCGTTTCCCTGATTTAGATGTATTAAAAGCCAATACCGTGCTTCATGGGTTACAAGCTGATGGCAGCTGGCTATATGGTTTAGATGTAACAGCCAAAGCATGGGGCTTAACTGGTAAGCATGGTTGGATAAAATTATTACGGTTACCGCTGATTAAACCTGTTGCTGACCTTGCGTATTTGGCCTTTGCCCGTAATCGCTACCGTATATCTTATTTGCTTACAGGTCAAAAACGCTGTGATAACGGTAACTGTAAAATAAAGTAAAGTAAGGGTAAACAGCATGAGCGATTCAACGACAACAGAAACCATTATTGTGATTGGCGCTTCATCGCTTATAGCACAAGCTTTTATTAGCCAAGCCATCGCGGAAAAAGAGCCTGATTTAGCGTTAACCATTATCTCCGTGAGCCGTCAATCTTCACTGACACTGCCTGTAATGACACTGCCTGCGCTGGCCAAAAATGTCACTCACCATCATATTAGCTGCGATTATCAACAAGCCTCAATTTCTCGTTGTATTGCGGACATGTCATCGATGGTTGGCACCATTAAAAAAATCATCATCTGTAATGGTATTTTGCACTCTAAAACGACTAATGAACGCACAGATAATGAAACCACAGACAAAACTCATTTAATGCCTGAAAAACGCATTGAAGACATTAACAGTGATGCCTTACAGCAACTGTTTTATGCTAACAGTATTGTGCCGATGTTGTGGTTAAGCGCCTTAACCGAGTTACTGCTACAGCAACCTCATAAGATAGACAGCCCAAAGTGTGTGATCAGTTTATTGAGTGCCCGAGTTGGCAGTATTTCAGATAACCGTTTAGGCGGCTGGTATGGCTATCGCGCTTCAAAAGCCGCGTTAAACATGCTGATTAAAACCACTGCAGTGGAATATGCAAGGCGGCTTAAACGAGTCAAACTCATCGCGTTTCATCCTGGCACTACTGACACACCATTATCAAAACCTTTTCAGGCTAATGTGCCTGCAGGCAAGCTTTTTACCCCAGAATTTGTTGCCAGCCAGCTGTATAACATCATGGCCGATATTGAGCCCAACGGCCAAGCCAGTTACTTAGATTGGCAAGGCAAAGAGATTAGTTGGTAATGTTCCCGCCTATTCACTAAGAATTTTTTGACCAAGAACTCAATAATCAGAAAATGTAGACCCTGTTGATGACCCTGTCGATGTTGTTTAATAAACCATCGACTCCCCTTCAATGTATCGACAACTATTTCCCTGTTCTTATGGTACTAAGGTGCCAATTAAATAGTGCTGTAATTGCTTTATTCTGAAAGTACTAAATCAGATGTTAGTGAGAATATGCACTAGACATGATCTCGCAATGAAACATGACACATAGGTTGATGGCATACCTTGTCATTGCCGCTATTGAATTAAGGGAACCGATACTATGTCGACGTTACAAACTGGACTCAAAGGGAAAGTGGCACTTATTACCGGCTCCACTAGCGGCATTGGCCTGGCGACAGCGCATGTACTTGCCGAACAAGGTTGTCATATCGTATTGCATGGCTTAATGGCGCAAGATGAAGGGCAGACTTTAGCGGCTGAGTTTGCAACCCAATACCAAATAAAGACCTTTTTCAGCAATGTAGACTTGAGAGACGCTAACTGCATACATGCGTTTATGGACAGTGCGATGAGTGCATTAGGCAGTATTGATATTTTGGTTAACAATGCTGGGATTCAGCACACCCAGGATGTGGCAAACTTTCCGGTCGAAAAGTGGAATGACATCATTGCGATTAACTTGTCTTCCGCTTTCCATACGATTCAACAAGTCGTGCCTGCAATGACTGAAAAAAAGTGGGGACGAATTATCAATATTGCCTCAGTACATGGCTTAGTCGCCTCGGCCAATAAGGTAGCCTATTGTGCAGCAAAACATGGAATTATTGGCTTAACCAAGGTGGTCGCGATTGAATGCGCTGAACAAGGAATTACCGTCAACGCAATTTGCCCTGGATGGGTGGATACGCCGCTTATCGGCAAACAAATTGACAGCATAGCAAGCGATAAAAATTTGAGTTATGAAGACGCTAAATATCAACTCGTGACAGCCAAGCAGCCGTTACCAGAAATGCTGGCACCGAGACAAATCGGTGAGTTTGTTTTATTTCTTTGTGGTGGTGCCGCAAGAGGCATTACCGGTGCAGCTTTACCAATGGATGGTGCGTGGACAGCGCAATAAGCTTGGCGTTATTGTTCTATAAAATGGTAGCGTTATATTCAATGTTAGCCCTTATTCACATCGATAAGGGCTTTTTAATGCCTAACAGGCAAGGCTTCAATTAATGATGACAAACTAGGCCATGAATTTAGCAATGTGTTGATAGGTTGCCATGCATTCATCTTTCACTACATCGTGCAGCAACATATAGGCGTGGATCATGCCGTCGAACGAATGATGTTCAACATCAACACCAGCAGCAGTTAAGGCCTTCGTATAGGCTATGCCCTCATCCCGAAGCGGATCGCAGCCTGCAGTAAAAATAAGGGTTTTAGGCAATTTAACAGACATAGCCCCAAACAAAGGTGAAGCCTGTTTAATGACATCTACATCGGTAGATTGAAAGTACTGCTCGAAATACCACTTTATACGAGTGGTTTCGAGTAAGAACCCAGTGCCATTACTGTCTAATGATGGGCTGTTTAAGGTGTAATCGACACTCGGGTAAATAAGAATTTGTTGGTCGATGTTAATCCGCTTATCGGTCAAACTTTTCATGCTTAAACTGGTGCAAATGGCGCCACCAGCACTGTCACCAATAATCGTGACATTGTGCTGATGGTTAACATCACCCAGTAACTCAGCGTAACGCATTAATACCTGTTCGCAGTCATCAATCCCTGCAGGATATGGATATTCAGGCGCGAGCCGGTATTCGACAGATATCACTACACACTGCGCTGCATTGGCAAGATGACGACAAATAGGATCGTAAAGCGCCACACTGCCACACATGTGCCCGCCACCATGAAAATGCAATAACACCGGCAAAGCTTTATCTGGCGCTGGGCTATAAATCCTGACGGGAATAGTACGGTCGGGTAACGTTAGCATTTTATCTGCAATGTAGCTCATCGCTGGCGAATCACTCATTAGTGCGCCGAGTTTATCTAGATTTTGGCGCAAAATTGTCGGTGTAAATTGGACATTATTCTGTTTAGCCAAGGCGATATTGCTGTTGGCTAACGCCAGAAAATCAGTGAGTTTTGGGGAAACGGTTCCTCGCATTAGGTTAACTCCTTTGGTTTTCCTGTTTCAGGTAGAAAATAGCTGCCAACAAACACGGTGCCGCTGAGTATCGTGATCATCACAAATGAACTGACATAACTGCCATCGTTTAAATCAACCAATTTACCAAACACCCACAACACAATAGTCGAAACCAGATAGCTGATTGACCAAAACAGGCTAAACACCACAGTGATTTTTTGCCCCGTCATGTCAGGGAGTTCGTGAGGAATAGACACTAATGCAGTCACAGGGAAAAAGATAAAAAAGCCCAATATGATAGCGCATGTTATTTGCAGCCAAGGCTCGGTACTAAAAGATAAGCCTAAAACGGTAATAAAAATAATCAAACCACTTAAGCGAAGAATAGGAAGACGTAACGGATTTTTGCGGCTATACAACATTCCCGCAATCGTACCGACAATACCAAATCCTATCACCCATTTACTTTGGCTTATGCCCGCTTGAGGATAGAAAGTAAATAGACAAATATAAAACGAAAGCAGTCCAGAATAAGTAAAAGCATAAGCCCAATTAAATGTATCTTTTAAGCCCTCAAGATAACCGTAAATGGCAGGCTCTACCCCAGAGGCATTATTTGCAGATTGTGGAGCATCAAACTTAACCAGTAACCACACAATGGCCAGTATCAAGCTCGCGCCTGAAAACAACACTAAGCTATTTTGCCAGCTACCGGTGAGGGTGTTAATACTAGTCATGCCCCATAAAATAATCGCTGTGCCTACGTTAAATGCTACCGCATTCAAACCATTAACTACCGGACGGTCTTCAGGTGCAAACCACAGCATCACAATCGGGTTAAAGTACACAATCATAAAGGCTCCGCCCAAGCCCATTAAAAATCGGCTCACCAGCAGTAACTCATAACTCGTCGCTAAAGGCGTTACTATCCCGACAACAATTAATAACGCGGCTAACAAAAAGGCGTACTTTATTCCAAACTTTACCGCCACATATGCAGCACTAAACGTACCGACTATTTTTGCGAGCGTGACTGCACCACTGATAAAACTTGCCGACGCTAAACTCTCAATGTGCATCGATGCCATGATGTTGTTCATGCTGGCGGTGCCGCCAACCCATGCCATGGCAAAAAGCACATAACTCGTAAAGACTAAACCTTCGACCAAATATCTATGGGTTATTTTCATAGGCGTTATCGGAACCTTAAATGACACTAATGGAGTTAAATCATGTTATCTGATGGGTATGGATAAATAAGTACTACCTTAGTGCACCGCATCGTTAAAAATCTTTATCAAACAGGGCGTCTAGTGTAGTTTCGCAAGGATAAACAATAAAAATAATTGGGGAATAACTTGCAGGCTTGGTTATCTATTGATACTTGGTTAATTAGTTCAATTTCGATTGCTTATCTTGCAATGCTGTTTGTGGTTGCACAGTGGGGGCAAAATCGTTCCATAAAAAAATTAACCCAAAAGCCGTGGGTCTATAGCCTGTCGTTAGGGGTATGCTGCACATCATGGGCGTTTTATGGCACCGTTGGACAAGCAGCAACAACTGGCGCATGGCTGGCCCCCATTTATATTGGTTCGATCATTTGTTTGGTGCTTGCTTGGCCTATGCTAATGCGCACGCTGCAAATAATTAAAAGCCAAAACTTGACCTCTATTGCCGACTTTATTGCGTGCCGTTTTGACCGTTCGCCTAAAATTGCTGCCAGCGTTGCCATCGTGTCACTACTTGGCACCATTCCTTATATCGCATTGCAGCTAAGAGCGATTAGTACCAGCTTTGATTTACTAACCGGTACGTTTCAGTCCGGTATTAGCACCGCATTTGTGGTAACGATTGTATTAATTATCTTTAGTATTTTATTCGGCACCCGCCAGCTGTCTGCCAGTAAACATAATCAAGGCTTAGTGCTGGCCATTGCGTTTAGCTCTATCGTTAAGTTATTTGCCCTGACAGCCGTGGGTATTTTTGCCACCTTCTTTATATTCGATGGCTTTGGTGACTTGCTCAGCCAAGGTCAACATATTAAACAAACCAGCCAATCAGACTCGACTTACCTTGTGGTTTCTCAGGTTATTTTGGGTGCGATTACTATCTACGCTTTGCCGCAAGAATTTCACATGATGATGATTGAAAACAATCATGACAAAGAGCTCAAATCAGCACGTTGGATGGTGCCGTTATACCTGCTATTAATTAATATTTTTGTGTTGCCGATTGCATTAGCCGGACAGCTTAGCTTCCCGGGTGGCAGTGTTGGTGCCGATACCTATGTGCTGACATTACCGCTTTTTTATCAACAAGCATGGTTAGGAATATTGGTTTATGTCGGTGGACTGGCTGCCGCAACCGCAATGGTGATTGTGGCAGCTATTGTACTAAGCACGATGATTTCGACAGAAGTGTTAACGCCATTGCTATTACGATTACCGAAATTTGGTTCTCAGCAAACCCCGCAATTATCCGGCATTTTATTAAATTTACGCAGATTCTCAATCGCAGTCATTCTTTTGTCAGCTTTCGCCTTTGAACGTTTTATCGATCAGCAAAATCATCTAGCCAGTATTGGCTTGCTGTCATTTGTACTGTTATCTCAATTTGCCCCCGCCGCAGTAGGCGCCTTATATTGGCGAAGTGCCACCACTCAAGGCGCGTTTGTGGGGCTAATAATGGGCAGTGTTGTCTGGCTTTATACCTTACTGTTACCGGTTACCTTTCCCGATGCTCATTGGGTTAAATTTGGCTTATTTGATATCACATGGCTAACGCCGACAGCCTTGTTTGGCTTAACCGGTTTGGACAATATTAGCCACGGCGTATTTTACAGTTTAGTGGCTAACATTGGTTGCTTTGTGATGATATCTCTGCTTAAAGAGCAAAGCGTTGGCGAGGTTTTACAAGCTGATTTATTTGTAAATAGAAAACATGTGCAACTAGAACGGCACTTATCTATAGAAGATTTAGCCAGTTTATTAAATCGTTTTATCAACAAAGATGAAGCCGATGCTCTTATTGCAGAGTCAAAAAAACTCGCAGGCAAAAATCAGCAACAACTGCTTGTTGATTATACTCGCTTAAAACTGTCTGGCGTACTCGGTTCAGCCTCTACCCGAATGGTGATGAATGCCGCATCACGCAGCCAGCAGGTGCCACTAGAAGATGTAGTTAGCATTGTCGATGAAGCCAGCCAAATCTTTGAATTTAACCGAGAACTGCTGCAATCTGGCGTGGAGAATATTGAGCAAGGCATCAGTGTTGTCGATGCCGATATGCGCTTAGTAGCTTGGAATCAACGCTATATTGAACTGCTTGATTACCCTAAAGATTACGTCAAAGCAGGACTGCAAATTGAACAGCTGATTAGATTTAATATCGACAGAGGTATTATTGTCGGTGACGAGGCTCACCAGCTAGTTGAAAAGCGCTTAGCTCATATGCGCAGTGGTAGCCCTCATCATTTCCAACGCACTATGTTAGATGGAAAAGTACTGGAGATTCGCGGCCAAGCCATGCCAGGCGGCGGCTTTGTGAGTACTTTTGCTGATATTACTGCCCACATTGAAGCAGAAAAAGCCTTACAACTGGCCAATGAAACACTCGAAAAACGGGTTGAAAGCCGCACTCAGGAACTTGAAAAAGCCAAAGCTGAAGCGGAAGCTGCTAATAGCAGTAAAACCCGCTTTTTGGCCGCGGCCAGCCATGACTTAATGCAACCGTTTAATGCCTTAACCTTATTCACTGAAATGTTGAAGCAAAGGGTTAAATCAACGGAACTGTATGACTTGGCAACCAATATTGAAGACTCCTTAAACGTGGTGGAAAGCTTACTATCAGATCTGGTTGAGATATCTCGCTTAGACAGTAACTCGCTAAAAACTGAAACAAGCCAATTTGCGATTGATGATTTACTGTCAACGTTAGTTAATGAATTTAAAGCGTTATCGGTTCAACAAGGTATTGATTTTAATTACCAAGTCTCTTCTTGTTTTGTAGAAAGCGACCAAAGGCTACTGCGGCGTATTATTCAGAACTTTTTGTCTAATGCGTTTCATTATTCCCCTTCAGGCAAACGCAATCAGCAAGTAATATCCCAAACCTCTACGCCTGACAATAAAGTAAACGGGCAGACTAACAATACTGAGTTTGTCCCTAAAGTGTTATTAGGCGTCAGGCGACTTGAGCACGCTTTATTAATCCAAGTTTGGGACAATGGCCCAGGTATTCCGCTGGATAAACAGCAAGCCATTTTTTGTGAATTTGAACGCTTAGAGCTCACTCGTGAAATTCCGGGATTAGGGCTAGGTTTGGCGATATGTGAACGAATTTCCAAGTTGTTGGATATCAACATATCGCTGCATTCTGAAGTAGGCAAAGGGACGTGTTTTAGTGTTGAAATACCCCGAGTATTACAGCAGAAAAAGCCGCTTAAAGTGATTGAAACAGCCGAAGATGAGATAAGCAGTGACAGCGCTAATATCACTGTAATGGTGATCGACAATGACGACCTGATGCTAAAAGCGATTTCTACATTACTCAGCGATTGGGGATGCAATGTCATTACCGCAAAAGACCAACCCAGTGCCATACTGCAATTGGCCAATAACCCACAACCCAAACTGATTATTGCTGACTATCACTTAGAAGATGATAAAAATGGTGTGGACTTAGTACAGTATTTATTAGCCAATCACCTGACGATAAGCCGTAACCAACCCACCTGTGTTATCTGCTCTGCGGACCCTTCGGAAGCCGTTAGGCAACACACCAGCAGTGCTCAATTTAGCTTTGTGCGTAAACCACTTAAGGCAATAGCCTTAAAGCGGATCATTAAACAACTGACGCCTGAATAACTAATATTTTCAATAGATTAATGACCACAAAAAATGCCTCATATGGAGGCATTTGAGTTAACTCTTTTTATCGCTATTCTTATTATCGATCAGTAACCGCAATCAATGGCGATAACTATTCATTGCGACAATAACCGTTCGTTAGGGCAATCGATTTATGCTTGTACATCCACCTGCTGGTTTTCAGTTGAAGTAATCATTAATTGTTGAAACACCAGCCCAGCTTGCGTGCGATTATTGATTTCGAGTTTGAGTAAAATCGCTGAGACATGTTTTTTTACTGTGGTTTCTTTAATGTTTAAATCATACGCTATTTGTTTGTTGAGCCTACCATTGGCAATATTGGCCAGCACAGTGTACTGCTGCGGTGTGAGTTGAGCTAATTGCTTTGCTAAACGTTGATGTTCTGCGGCGGTGTGTTGATCGGCACTGATATTGGTGTGATCTGGAAGCCAAACACCTCCTTCAAGCACAGTATCAATCGCCGTCGATATTTGGGTTAGATTGGCTGATTTTGGAATGAAAGCACTGGCGCCAAAATTGATCGCCTTACGGATAATCTCCGGCTGGTCGTCTGATGACACCATGATAACCACGATATCGGGGAAGTGATTTTGCAATAACGTCAGTCCAGTAAAACCATCGTTTCCCGGCATATGCAAATCAATAAAGATAAGCTCAATATCTGAGTGCTGCTCCACAATAGCGATTAACTCCTGAAAGTTTTCCGCCTCTAGCACTTGTGCATTGTTAACACTTTTAAGCACGGCTTGGGTTAACGCGGCACGAAATAGTGGATGGTCATCTGCAATGGCCACTTTAATTTGAGACATCATTGGCTCCCTAACATTGCGTTGATATTGTTATGGTTCACTCTTTATAAGCAATAAAAAGAATAACCGGTTCTAAAGAGACCGGCTATCCTTATCTACATCAATTAAACAAGGTTTTAGAAGACATAGCCAACGGTTAATGAAATGGTCTCTGGGTCGCCATAATATCCAATTAAGGTGTTATCGCCGCCTAGCCCTGGCGTAAAATCGCCATTGCCTGTTGGCGTGACAAAGGCGTAGTTACCCACTAAATACTCTTCATCAGTGACGTTTTTCCAATGTAATCCAGCATTCCAATGGCCATCATTACTATACCAATTCACACCAAAATTCAGCAATCCGTATCCATCTTGACTCAATAGATTATCCACTACCGCTAAGTCATAATCGCTGCGGTAGTAGTAATTACCATTAATGATAAAACTGCCTACATCAGCTTCAATGCTGTAACTAAACCCTAGGTTTGCAGTGGTATCTGGGGTATTGGTAATGGTATAAGTGTCGCTAATATCAATTTTATTACCCAGCTCGTCATATGAAATCACCTCGTCAAAAGTGGCGTCAATTAAGCCAAGATTAGCAAATAAGTTAAGTGAATCTGTCGCAGCGTATTCAACTTCAAGCTCTAGGCCTGTCGCTGTAGACTTACCGATGTTTCCTAAACGCTGATTAAGGTCTGAACTGTCCTCTCCTGGTAACACCGTGACAAACTGCCTGTCTTTATGATCGAGGTAAAATAGCGTGGCATTGACGCGAAGATTATCGTTCCATTCGCTCTTCATACCAATTTCATATGAATTAACCGTTTCTGGATCAACCGCGGGTTCAGCACCTGTTGCTCGTGGATTAAACGTACCCGATTTGAAGCCTTGTGAGTAGCTGGTAAACACCATCATGTCATCACTCACTTGGTATTCTAAACCGACTCGCGGATTGAATTTAGACCATGTTTCTTCATCATCGAGCACTTTAGGTATTTGAGATTCAATTAACGCGTCATCGCGCACAAATCCAGGATACCAGCCCGTTTCAGGATAAATACTATCGAATATCACGCCATTATAAACCGTGGCTTCTTTTGATTCGCGGGTGTAACGGCCGCCTAATGTCATCGATAGCTTTTCAGTAAAGTCGTATGAACCTTGCACATAAGCAGCGTAGCTTTCGCTATTATTACAACCACTCACCTCACGAGTTAGCCCACCATATGCTTTAAAGGCTTCTTCTAAAATAGCATCGAAAACACCACAAGAATCACCGTCAAAATAGTAAATCCCCGACACTAAGTTGAGATTATCACCAACATAGTTCACCTGAAACTCTTGGCTAAATTGCTCATCTTCGTAGATAGCTGGCACGTCGAAAATACGTAAGCTGGTATTATCAAAGTCGATGTTGGTTAGCGACTCGCCTTCACGCTTGGCTGTGACCGACTTTACGCTCCAGTTTTCATTGAGGTTATATTCGACCGTCGCGCTCCACCCTTCTGTTTCTACTTTGTTCCATGTAGGCATACTGGTGTAAGAATCATATTTGCTATCAGGTACTGGTGCATCAGTTAATAAGCTAGGAAGTAGTCGATAGCCGCCTTTTGAGTTGGAGTCATCCTGGGTTTTATCATACGTAAAACGCATAAACAGATCGTCGTTAGGTGTGTATTCAACGCTTAAGCGACCCGCCATTACATCTTTATTATAGTTTTCGGTATCTTGGCCATCTAATGCCGAGGTTTTAAATTCACCAAAACCGTCACGGTTTAAACTCGCAAAGGCAAAACCGACATAGAGCTTGTCATCAACAATAGGTAACTGCCCTGCCACTTTGACATCTTTTTGGCCATAACTGCCGACGGTACCTTTAAGACTTAATTCACTATCGCCAGACATCTTTTTGGTAACATACTTAATTGCGCCACCAATGGTATTTTTGCCGTACAACGTGCCTTGTGGCCCCCGAAGTACCTCAATACGTTGTACATCAAGAATGTCTAACACTGCACCTTGCGGACGCGCAATATAGACGTCATCAATGTAAATGCCAACCCCAGGCTCGTAGCCCCAAAGTGGATCTTCTTGACCCACACCACGAATAAAAGCGGTAAGCGTAGAGTTAGTGCCTCGGCTAGATTGTAATGTGGTATTGGGCGAAAACTGCTGAATTTCAGTCATCACGCTGATGCCGTTTTCTGCCAACTCGGTAGCACTGACCGATGTCACTGCCACAGGTACATTTTGCAAGCTTTCAACTGTTTTGCGTGCTGTCACTTCAATGCGCTCTAACACAGGTTGTTTGTCGCCGCTGTTATTTTGTTCTTCTGCGGCAACGGCATATTGCGCGCTTAACACTGACGAAATGGCTAAGGCAATACAGCTCATTTTAATAGTATTCTGTTTCATACAGATCCCCGTTGTAATATTTATTATTAATGGTTTTACTTACTACTAATTCTGGTTTACGACTGATTTTGATTTATTACTATCTGTTCACATATTGACTGTATAGCATTTTTAACAACATTGAATCGGTACTATAGTAGTATGTGTTTTGGTCTAGATATTAAAAAAACAAACGATTAATTAATAACAAAAACATAATGTTATAAATTTAACCTTGATTAAAGCCCCCAAAGCTTAATCACTTCAGTCACACTGCTTATGGGTGCCCTAAGCAGATAGTCACTTTCTTCACCTCCATGTTTTATGTCTGGATTGACGGCAATGCCATGACCAAAATCGTTAATAGTGACGAGTTCGATTGACGCGTTATTTTGAGCATCTTTCCAGCGTGAAATACTGTATCCAGATTCATTTGACACCGTTGGCTTAGCGTTAGATTGAGTTAACACTTGCCATTGAGATGCGAGCATTTGCGCATTGTTAGCATTGACCACATTGTCGCTGTCACCCGTCCAGATACTCAACGAAGGCCAACGAGTTTGTTGAGGGTGTATTGCTTTGGCAAATTGAGCTAATTCTTCAACCGATAGCGCTGGTCCTTGCTTCATACAAGAGATGGCTTTGATCAAATTATCGGCACAGGGATATGGCAAGCCAGCGATGATCGCACCGCTTTGAAATAGATTTGGATAATTGACGATTGCCGCACTCGCCATGGCGCCACCAGCAGATAACCCGATGATATAAACATGCTTGGCAGCTAGTTTTTCTTGAGTAGTTACTATCATGTTTTTTATCGATAACATTTCACCACTGTCTATCTGCGTATCTTGACTTGCAAACCAGTTGAAACAACCCTTTACGTTATTGTCATAGCTTTGTTGTGGCACTAAAACCGCAAAATGATGCTCTAACGCCAATGACGTTAGGCCACTTTTGTTAGCCAATTCGACACCGTCTTGAATACAACCATGCAGTAACACCACCAAAGATAAATCCCCAGCAGGAGAAGCATTTGAGCCTTGCGTCACAGGAAGATAAAAGCTTGTCAGCGCACCAGGATTATCACCAAAATCGGTGAGTGGGGTATAAGGCGTATCGGTTGCTTGAGCCGGTAGCATCGAAAAAATCCAACCCAATAAGAGCAGTGGCATGGTTAAGCTGTATTTTTTATTTCTCATTTCAGCGGTTTCCAAATTTAACATATTAGTAACTTGCAGAATTTTGCTCCAAACAGCAATGGCACTTTAGATCCACATGGAAAACTAATGTCGGTAAGGCGATGAAAGATTAGATGATGAGCCTGTAGCAATGAAGAATTGTGGGTGTAAACAATGTGAATAATCGAATAGCAATAAACCGAGATGCTAGATGCTAGATGCTAGGCATTTTAAACCAAAAAAAACGCGAAGCCTTGGCTTCGCGTTTTTTAGACCATCGACTTGTTAATTACTTAACAAATTCAACGCCTAATTTGATGTCACCTTTAAGGGTGTCTAACATTGCATCGCGAGCGTTAGCTTCGAATGCGCTGATTTCACCGTAAGGTAATACTTTTTCTACGCCGTTTTTGCCAAGTAGGATTGGCTGTGCGAAGAATGTAGCGTGCTCACTGCCGCCGTCAACATAGGCACATTCAACAACGTTAGCTTCGCCTTGTAGACCACGTACCAATGATAAACCAAAGCGACATGCTGCTTGGCCCATTGATAATGTTGCGCTACCGCCACCGGCTTTAGCTTCAACAACTTCAGTACCTGCGTTTTGAATGCGAGTTGTCATTGCTGCTACTTCTTCATCAGTGAAAGTAACACCTTCAACTTGAGAAAGTAGTGGAAGAATAGTCACACCGCTGTGTCCGCCGATTACGTTAACTTTAACGTCAGCAACGTTTAAGCCTTTAAGCTCAGCGATGAAGGTTTCGCTACGAATAACGTCAAGTGTTGTGATACCGAATAAACGGTTTTTGTCATAAACACCGGCATTTTTTAATACTTCAGCAGCAATCGCTACAGTCGTATTAACTGGGTTAGTAATAATACCCACTAATGCTTTAGGGCAAGTTACAGCCACTTTTTCCATTAGGTTACGCACGATACCAGCGTTGATGTTGAATAGATCTGAACGATCCATACCAGGCTTACGCGCAACACCAGCAGACATTAACACTACGTCTGCGCCAACTAATGCATCTGTAGGATCTTGACCAGCAAAACCTTTTACTTCTACGTCTGTTGGGATGTGACTTAAGTCAACCGCAACACCAGGAGTAACAGGAGCGATGTCATATAGAGACAACTTTGAGCCCGCAGGCAGTTGAGTTTTTAACAGTAAAGCTAGAGCCTGGCCAATACCACCAGCAGCACCCAATACAGCAACTTTCATAATTATCTCCATCAATTTATGCAGTTTGTGACATAGATCTAAATCGTCGTGGCGTCACATTACTGCATCGTCACAATAATTTCAATTATACGTTAGTGGAGGACCGTAAATAAGTAAGCCCTGATCCACGCACAGACTGGCGTAACGCCGAGTATTAGCAGCATGAATCCGTGTAAAAATACGGCAAAAAACATCGATAATATGATTATTTTTCATCTTCGTTATACCGAAAAAAACCAACATTTGAGAGTTTTTATATTGAACAAATATAACTCAGCTGTTTTATTGTGGAGTTGTAATCACCCTATCAAGCGGGTTAAGCAATATCGATATGTTTGTTTTAGGCATTAAAATGTTGATTTTGTATTGATGAATTTTACCGTTATCGAACTGGGTCTTTCATCCTGTTTAAAGCCATAAATATTGGAGCCTTAACTCATTTCGTACACATTTTCTGACGCAACAAGCCAATACTTTTATTGAGTGTCGCGTTATGATGGCTGCAGATCATCCTATAAAAACGAGAAAAACATGACAATAAGAATAGGCCAACATGCCGACCTGCACGCCCTAGTTCAGTTTAACCAAGCCATGGCAATGGAAACCGAAAACCTATCATTAGACACTGAGCAATTGACTCGCGGTGTTGAAGGACTGCTTACCCATCCTGAACGTGGGGTATATTTAGTCGCCGAAGTTGACGGCGAAATTACCGGATCGTTAATGGTCACCTATGAGTGGAGTGACTGGCGCGCAAGTAATTATTACTGGATCCAGAGTGTGTATATACGTCCACAGAATCGTCGTCAGGGTATTTATGGCAAGCTATATCAAGCGGTAAAAGACTTAGCAGCAGAAAACGGTGGCACCGCCAGTTTCCGTTTGTATGTTGAGCATGACAATAAAATTGCCCAAAAAACCTATGAATCATTGGGGATGGAGCAAAGCCATTATTTAATGTACGAAGAAAATACTAAGTAATCGTAAGTTATTATAAATAATCGTAAGTCACACATGCAAAAGCCGGAATAATCCGGCTTTTTTGTGTTTATCGTTTAAAGAATTTAATGCGTTCAACAGAGATTGCGACAATAACTAGCCTGTTCGCAACGCGAGAATTTTACTGATATCCAGTGGCGCAGTAAATTGACTAAACTCTTTGTGCTGTTGATCAATCGCATGAATCGACATTCTGTCTGCCAACTCGTTACCTTCAATACCAATATGGGCAGCGACATGCTGAAGTACTAAATCGGCTTTCATTGCATCATATAGCTCATGTGCTTGCTTGATAATCTCCAGATTGGCGATTTCACCGGTTTTTCGGGTCCAGCTTTTGGCTTTCCAACCATATGCCCACTCACAAACACATTTAATCGAATACTGTGAGTCACTCATGATTTGCACCGTTTCGCCCGCGTCTAGGACCTTTTTAGCCACAATTAATGCTTGGTGCAGCGCATTGAGCTCGGCAGTATTATTGGTGCCATTAGGATTAAACAAACCAAACCATAACTCGGCTAACTCGCCTTTGCGGTATATCGCCATCCCTGAACCCGCTTTACCTGGGTTGGGCTCACAACCTCCGTCGGTGTAAATAACCACATCAAATTGGCTTAACACAGCTTGATTAGCGCTAAGAGTTTTGGTTGATGTTCCAGCCCCTGCAGCCTTTGTCGATGAACGACCTGCCGCTTTTACTGGCACACTTTTGCCTATGCTGCTTGCAGGAGATTTAGCAAATGCAGCTTTGGCTTCTGCTTCTGTAGCAAAGGATTTGTACTTGGCTTGCGGATATTTATCAACTGAACGCTTGGTAACATCCCAGCTGGTAAAAATGCCCGTTTCTCGACCGGCCCATACTACGTAAAACTTCTTTGCCATGATTAACTCTTACTTCAACAATGCTAACGTCACTAATATCGTGCTTGCATCATGCCATGATTAAACTTGGCTTTGAAACAAAAAAACGTGTTGCGTGCAGTAGTTGCAGTTAACTTGAACATCTCGGCCAAATAAGCTTAAGTTTGATTTACCTGAGCTTAATGTGGCAGAGCATCAGTCTAGGGTTAGTGGGCCATCGATATTTTGATAATCGACACTACCAGAACCCGAATTAACAATGGTCAAACCTTTGGTGTTAGCCACATCAATGCCACCGGAACCATCATTTATCTTAACTAATCCGGAGACTTGATTAACCTTGATTGAACCCGAACCATCTTCAATACTCACATCACCAATAACATGGTTAATGCGAATAGATCCCGAGCCATCTTGCAACTCAATCGCGCCTTTCGCCTCGGAAATATTAATAGAGCCTGAGCCATCAACTAAAACCAATTTGCCAATGTGGTTCATCACAATACTGCCAGAACCATCTATTAACTCAATATCCGCACTGACATCATCTATTTGGATGGGCCCGGAACCGTCTTTAATATTCAATGCGAGCACAGTTGGCACTTCTACCAATAAATCAATATAAGGCGACTCACCGAAATATTGGTCACTGTGTATTTCTGATAATAAATAGCCCTTATCACCTTTTCGGGTCAAGCTGAGCTTAATTTCGATGTCATCTTGATCCAATGACTGGGTGTAGATATCAGCATGTACGGTGACTTCTTTTAGGCCTTCAACGCCGACAATCGTTAACTTGCCGGCGCCAGTATTAGCGACTAACTCAGTTAATGATCCAGCATCAAGATTCAATTGCTGCTGTACTAAGTTAAGATTTGTATGGTTTTGCTCTGATGATGACGAAAATACTGACTCTGCTTCACTTTGCGAAGCACCAAATAGGGTGGCGCCCAGAATAAGCCCGACTGTGACACTAATGGTTGCGATACGAATAGACATAAGATTAATTCCCTTTATGAGGATAACAATAAGCTTAGGCCGCCAAACAAATGCTCTTAATATGAGTAAACTGTGGTTAGTGCGCGTTAGCGGCAATTAACAGTTAGTTAGCAGGTTTCATACCAACTAAACAAAAGTAATATTTACAACAAGTTACAATTAACAGTAATAAAAGTAACTTCGTCATCAAACCCAAAATGGTTAAAATCCCATACAATGTGGTTAACTTCACCACTGTGATCATCATGGTTAACTCAAACAAAAAAAGAACATAACCCTATGCCGACTTCTCCTGCGATACCACAAACGTTAACTATCATTGTTGGTTCAACCAACCCAGTTAAAATCAATGCAGCAAAACAAGCTATTGGACAATATTTCCCTGATGTTCATATTGATTGCACTGGCATGCATGCGCCATCACTGGTCGCAGACCAACCAATGACCGAAGCAGAAACTAAATTGGGTGCCATCAACCGTGCTCAATTTTGCCAAGCCAATGCAAAAATAGTCGATCAACATGCTGACTTTTATGTGGCAATGGAAGGCGGAGTAGATCAGTTTGATCACAGCCCTGCCACCTTTGCTTACATGGCCATTATCCATAACGACACATTATCTGTTGGTCGAAGCGCTAATTTGCCGTTGCCACTATCAATTTTTAACGCTTTACAAGCAGGTGAAGAACTTGGCAAAGTAATGGACCGAGTATTTAACACTCATAATATTAAACAAAAAGGTGGCGCGATTGGCTTGCTAACTCGAGGTTTAGCCACCCGCGAAAGCATTTATACCCAAGCATTAGTGCTGGCAATGGCTCCCTTTATCAATGCGGAATTATTTAATGACTGAAAATCAGCAAGCAAATACAACCAAGGACGGCTTGCAAGCGCCCTTGATTAGAATGTTACAACCCCATGACGATGCTGCATTGGCCGCGGTGATCCGTGAAGTGTCTGCAGAATATGGTTTAACCCCAGATAAAGGTTTTAGCGTGGCCGATAAAACCCTCGACTGTTTAAGTGAGGTGTATCAAGCTGAAGGTTCACAATACTGGGTGATTGAATATCAAGGCAAAGTGGTTGGCGGCGCAGGTATTGCGCCATTAGTAAAAAATGGCGGCGTATGTGAATTACAAAAAATGTACTTTTCTCGCGCTATACGTGGTCAAGGTATGGCAAAGCCATTAACCCGTCAGTGTATTGAGTTCGCCAAACAACAAGGCTATCAATCGATGTATTTAGAAACCACGGCAGTGCTAGTTGAAGCACTAGCACTCTATGAAAAACTGGGCTTTAGCCACTGCCAGCATTTAGGCGAAACCGGCCATGATGCCTGTGAAATTGCGATGATAATGAGCTTATAACGTGTAAAACACTCCATTATTATCAGATATCAGCGGTATTAGATTGTTTTTTAAACAGTTTTACTACGACTTTATTATAGCGCTTTGCAATCACCCAAAAGCTTGGTAGCCTCAGATTAAGCACATTCCATAGGAGGATGATCATGGAATATCAACGTATCGCGCATTCTAACCTTGAGGTGAGTAAAATCTGCCTCGGCACCATGACTTGGGGAGAACAAAATACTCAAGCAGAAGCTTTTGCTCAACTCGATTATGCTATTGGTCAAGGCATTAACTTTATCGATACCGCTGAAATGTACCCTGTACCACCTAAAGCCGAAACCCAGGGCGAAACCGAACGCATTATTGGTAACTACCTTAAAGCACAAGGTAATCGCGACAATTTAGTGATTGCCACTAAAGTTGCTGCGCCTGGTGGTAAAGGTGATTACATCCGTAAAGATATGGCTCTTGACTGGCGCAACATTCATCAAGCCGTTGATGACTCATTAGCACGCTTACAAATCGACACTATCGATTTGTATCAAGTGCATTGGCCGGATAGAAATACTAATTTCTTCGGCGAAATGATGTATGAACACGACGAAGAAGAGCACTACACCCCTATTTTAGACACGCTTGAAGCCTTAGCGGAAATCATTAAGCAAGGTAAAGTGCGTTATATCGGCATTTCTAATGAAACCCCTTGGGGCTTTATGAAATACCTAAAATTAGCCGAAAAGCACGATTTGCCACGTATTATCAGTGTGCAAAATCCTTACAACTTGCTTAATCGCAGCTACGAAATCGCCATGTCTGAAATCAGTTATCGTGAAGATGTGCCGTTATTAGCTTATTCGCCGTTAGCCTTTGGCGCGTTAACCGGTAAATACGAAAATAATCAGTGGCCTGAAGGCGCACGCTTAACGGTATTTAAACGCTTTGCCCGCTATAACAGTACGCCAATGGCCCTTGAAGCAACGCAAGCTTATATCGATTTGGCCCGCGAGTTTAGTTTGTCACCCACCGAAATGGCCTTAGCCTTTGTCAATAGCCGCAAATTCGTCGCCGCTAACATTATAGGCGCCACTAACTTGCATCAGCTAAAGCAAAATATCGACAGCCACAAGGTCAGCTTATCTGACGAACTGATGATAAGAATTAACGAACTATCAGCGCTATATCGTTTCCCTTGTCCGTAGGAAAACAATAACCGCCAGACAAATTGAGCTTATCGCCACAAAACCTTGCAATGGGCATCAAGATCACTGAAGATCTTGATGCCTTTTCTTTTCAATACAGAAACCCTTATTTATGAAGTCTGCATCGTCATCATCGTCTGCCATTTTATTTGATCATCAAGCATTGCGCGATCAATTCCCGGCACTTAAACAGACCATTGGCGATCATCCTTTGTGCTACTTAGACACCGCAGCCACTAGCCAAAAACCGCAAGCGGTGATTGATGCGATGACCGAGTACTACCAACTCAACAACGCCAATGTGCACCGTGCAGCGCATCAATTGTCTGCGCGGGCAACTCAGCAATATGAAGCCGTTCGGCAACAAGTGGCTGAATTTATTCATGCCCCGCGTCAAGACGAAATCATTTTTACCCATGGCACCACAGAGTCGATCAATATGGTGGCCTACGGACTGACTTCGCAGATTAAAGCGAATGATGTGATATTAATCGATACCGCAGCCCACCACGCCAATATTGTTCCTTGGCAGGAACTGGCAAAGCGCACTGGCGCTGTGATCAAACCGATCCCGCTGACAATAAATGCGCAACTGGATATAGCCGCTTTTGATCAACTATTAAAGCTCAAGCCTAAACTAGTTGCCCTATGCCATGTGTCAAATGCACTAGGCACATTAAACCCAGTCAATGAGCTAGTCGCAAAAGCCAAAGCCGTAGGCGCGTTAACCTTAGTTGATGGCGCTCAGGCCATTGCCCATTTACCTGTTGATGTACAACAAATTGATTGTGACTTTTATGCGTTTTCAGGCCATAAAATGTATGGGCCAACGGGCGTGGGAATTTTATATGGTCGATATGCTGAACTCGATCAATTAACCCCAATGCTCACTGGCGGCGAGATGATCAAAACCGTGAGTTTTGAGCATACTGAGTTTACTGCGCTACCAAATCGCCTCGAAGCTGGCACGCCCGCTATCGCAGAAGTCATTGGCCTAGGGGCTGCCATTCGTTTTTTACAACAATTGCCTCGCGAGCAAATACTCGCACATGAACAACAATTGCTGCACTACTTACAGCAACAACTGCAACAGCTTGGCGCTATTGAGTTGTATGGTATTGCCAATAATAGTCACCCTGGTGATAGCCGATCTGATGATAAGCACTGCGCTGATGATCAACGCCATAATATTGGTGCGGTGGCGTTTAATCTGCAAGGTGAACATCACCAAGATGTAGGGATTTTACTCGACCAACAAGCTGTGGCTGTTCGCTGTGGTCATCATTGCGCTATGCCATTGATGGCCAGCCTTAATTTAAGTGGCTGTTGCCGTGCTTCTATTGGCATCTACACTAATAAGCAAGATGTTGATCAATTTATTCATGCACTTAATACTGTAAAAGAGTTATTGTTATAGTATTAAGGTACAACACGCGGCTCCTGATGTATCTTTTCTCTACAACCGAGGTTATTTGAATTACCATGTTAAGTCCAAGCACCACACCTTCACCGCAGTTATTTTCGCCTTTATCGGATGAATTAGTTGAAGCCGTTAACCTCATTGAGCAAGCCAATAACTGGCAAGATAAATACCGTCAGATAATGTTATTGGGAAAATTATTACCACCACTCGCGCCGGAATTTAAACAGGCAGACGCACAAGTTAAAGGCTGTGAAAGCCAAGCATGGCTGTACCATTACACGCTAAATGGCCAGCATTTTTATCTGGCCGATAGTGACGCCCGTATTGTAAAAGGCTTAATTGGATTGTTACTGGTCGCCTGCCAAGGTAAAACCACCGGGCAAATACAGCAATTTGATGTAAAACAGTATTTTGATCGTCTCGGATTAAGCGGCCAATTAAGTCCATCTCGTACCAATGGTTTAAATGCGTTAGCGCAAGCCATCGTTGCCTATACACAAGATGTTGGTACCTGAAACACCTGCCAACCCTAAGGAATAATAATGACCCAAAAAGTCTGTAACCAAGCTCGCCGTCATATCTTAAAAGGCCTTGGAGCAGCCACATTATTAAGCCCTTTAAGCTCATTTCCTGCATGGGCAGCTAAACCACGTCGTTTATACATTGATGGTTTATCATTTTTACCGACCGACATCAATGACGTTAAAGCCTCAAAACTCGACGCTTTTATCGCCGATATCTCGGCGATTGAAACCATTGAACAAGCTGATGGCACTAAAAATTACAAACGCACTTATGAAGCCTGCATCAACAGTATTACCCAAGCGGCTAATTCAGTAAAAGCCAATCCAGACGTGTATCTGCAAGGGCTCACAGGAACTGACATTAGTAAAGCTAAAACGCAGCAACAAACCGCAGTGTTTTTTCAAATTCAAGGCGCTGATTGTGTTGAAAATGACGGTTTAAGTAATGAATGGCAACAACTAGATAATTTGCATCAACAGGGTTTACGGGTACTGCAGCTGACACACCATTATGGTAATCGTTATGCCGGTGGTGCATTCGATAATAATGGCTTAAATAGTTTAAATACCCCATTAACCGCCGCTGGGCGAGAGCTCATAACAGAGCTTAATCGGAAAAACATTCTTATCGATGTGAGTCACTCAAGCGCCCAAACGGCCCTTGATGCAGTAAAAGCCAGCCAGTCTCCGGTAGTGCTAAGTCATGGTGCTGCGCGCGCTATTGTCAACAATGCCCGTTGTTCACCCGATGAAGTTATCCGTGCCATTGCCGATAACGGCGGAGTATTTGGGGTGTTCATGATGAGTTTTTGGCTCACCAACAAGCCAATTCCAACGATAGAAGACTACATAAAGCAACTTGCTTATATTTCTAAAGTGGGCGGCTTTGATTGCGTAGCCATCGCCAATGATTTCCCACTTCGTGGTCAAGAAAACCTATTAGCGTTAGATAACAATAATAGCGAAGGGATAAAAGAATATCTCCAATGGTGGCACACCTTAGAAGACAAAAATGTATTAGGTTTTGACGTTGAACCCAAGCATGTAGTGATCCCAGAATTAAACAGTATCGACCGCATGAGCCGCATCGACGATGCCTTGAAAAAAGCCCGTTTCAAATCTACCGATCGCGATCGTTTTATGGGTGAAAACTGGCAAAGAGTGCTCAAACAGGTGTTAGTTTAATGCACCATATGCCCAAACGACCTTCGGTCTGCTAAAGAAAAGATAACAAGCAAACGCTGGCTTGTTATCTCAGGGATAGGGGAAGCTTCGCTGCTAAGATTTTATAGCATCTAGCCGCGAAGCGTCCTAGTACCTGGCTGCGCAGCGATCTAGTATCTAGAAGGAGCGAAGCACCGCCCTCTGGCGAGCTTGCGAGTTCCTAGAACCTATCTCTTAATCTGGCTAAGGTATTGATAAAATAATCAACCCTTTTTATGTAGTCGACTTAGGGAAGTTTAAATCCCTGCACCAGCAATTTCTCTTGGCGGATTAAGCACATCAATCGCTTTTAAGTAAGCTAATAAACCATGTACCTGAGTATCAAGATCGCCTTTGCTGGTATCAATGGTTAACTCTGCTGATTCTGGCACTTCGTAAGGTGATGAAATACCGGTAAAGTTAGTAATCTCTCCCTTGCGGGCTTTAGCGTACAAGCCTTTCGGGTCTCGCGATTCACACACACTCAATGGTGTAGACACATGGACTTCAACAAACTGACCTTGTGGGAATAATGCCCGGACGCGATCACGTTCTTCACGGGTTGGCGAGATAAATGCCGACAGCACCACTAAGCCAGAATCAACCATTAACTTAGCCACTTCGCCAACACGACGTAAGTTCTCATCGCGATCGTCAAGGCTAAAGCCTAAGTCTTTACATAGACCATGTCGAACGTTATCACCATCAAGTAAATAGGTATGAAAACCATGCTCAAATAACGCCCGTTCTAATGCACCAGCAAGGGTTGATTTACCCGAGCCTGATAATCCCGTAAACCATAACAATACTGGGTTTTGGCCTTTTTGGGCGCCACGGGCAGCTTGGTCAATGGCATGTTGATGCCAAACAATATTACTCATCACTACTCCTATCGAATGGTTATTACACCACACTAAAATTCTTTGTTAAAACGGGAAGAAATACGGGATCGAAAAAATAACCACTAATGAATATACGATGGATAACGGTAAACCTAAGCGGATAAAATCGCTTAATTTATAGTTACCTGCATTAAATACCATGAGATTAGTTTGATAGCCGTAAGGCGAAATAAAACTCGCGCTTGCGCCAAATACCACCGCCATAATAAACGGCCGAGGATCGACGCCAAAACTGGTCGCGACCGCATAAGCGACCGGGAAGGCAAGTGCTGCAGCGGCGTTGTTGGTTATCAGCTCAGTGACAATTAACGTAATCAGGTAAATTCCAACAAAGGCGGCAAACACACCATAACCATTAAACACACTCAATAAAGTTTGTGCCATGACGTCTGCTAAGCCGGTTGCGACCATTAAGTTAGCTAAGCCTAAGGCACTGCCTACAATCACCACTAGTTCTAGCGGGAAGCGACGTTTAAGCTCACTTAAGGTTATCGCGCCAATCGCCACGTAGCTGAGTAATAATAAAACTAAGCCTTTGGCTAATGGTAATAGCTCAAAAATGCTCGCCAAAATGGTTAATGCAAACCCAACAAGTACCCAGTTACCGCGTTTTTCATCTAAACGCACGCTTAAGTCTAAGCCGCTAACGGCAGCAAAGTCGCTGGTTAAATTAGGGCACTTAGAAAAACGATCGCCTGGCGTGAGCAGTAACACATCACCGGGTTGTAAAACCACATCGCCGAGTCCACCTTTTAACGGTATATGACCACGACGAATAGCCATCACGGCTGCATCAAAGACTTCACGAAAGCGCGAATCTTTTAAGGTTGTGCCAACCAAACTTGATGATGGCGCTAATACCGCTTCAACCAAATTTTGGCCTTTAGCATGCTGCTTACCAAACCACTCTAAACCATCAAACTGATGCAATAGCTCAACCGACTCAACCGCGCCACTAAAACGCAAAACGTCATCGGCTTGCAGCACCATTTGTGGTGGCACAGGGCAAATACGTATACCGCTGCGTTCTAATTCAACTAAATAAAGTTTTTTAAGTGCGCGCAAACGGTTATCAATGACACTTTTACCCACTAAAGTAGAGGTTTTAGCTACATGAGCTTCCAATAGATAAGGCAATGCTTCATCTTCGGACTCTTCACGCCTATCGGGTAAAAAATTAGCCATAATGGTCAACACCACTAGACCACTTATAACAACTAATGCGCCAACTTGTGAAAACTCAAAAAAACCCAGAGGTTCAAGACCAGCATTTTCAACAAATGAGTTAACAATCAAATTGGTAGAAGTACCAATGAGCGTAAGCGTGCCACCGAGGATTGCAGCATAGTTTAATGGCAACAATAACTTAGAAGGAGCATGCGCTTGATTACGACGCACAACACCAATTAACGATGCTACAACAGCTGTATTATTGGTAAACGACGACAACAACGCCGTCGATATACCTAACTTAGCCAGGGTAGAAAATAACGAGCCTTTCCCTATCACTTGGCTTAATTTGCCCAGTAATGAGGTTTTCTCGAGTGCTGTGGCAGCCAGCACCAACAGCACTAAAGTAATTAGTCCGTTATTAGTAAAGCTGCCAAGCGCTACATTTAAGTCAACTAGTCCGAGGATATAACAAAGTAATGAAGCGAAAAAAAACATGGCGGCCGGTTTTGCAAGCCCAGCAAGAAGCCCACCGACCAGTGCTAACAAGATAATCGCTAACAACCATATTTCGCTCATTATTTATTTTCCAAGTACGCTAATATCACGAGCATTCCAATGCGGAAAATGCTTACGCACTAACGTATTAAACTCGACTTCAAATGCACTAAACTCAGTGTTGGTTTGCTTATCGCCTTGATGTCCACTGACAACCATAGCCGCTGCTACGGTAGCATTAGATAATCTGTCGATTAAAATCATGCCGCCAGTATCACGCACCAAGCTGTAAGCGTCTAACACAATCGATTCAGTTAAATCTAACTTAACTCGGGCAATGGTATTTAAACTTAATGAGCTTGCTGCACTGCGCTCAAGCGTGTTCACGTCAGTAATGTATTCAATTTCGCTCACGACGGCTTGAGTTTTCTTACCCGCGACTTTCACATCATATAATTGACCGATCTGTAATGGCTTTTCATCCATCCACACCATATCGGCAACAATATGGTTAGCAACTTCTGGTGCAGTTATAGGGTGAGCCAATAAATCACCACGTGAAATATCAATCTCATCTTCAAGGGTAATCGTAATAGCTTGGCCTGCTACAGCTTCTTGCAAATCACCATCAAATGTCACAATACGCTCGATTTTACTGCGTTTGCCTGATGGCAATGCAACTAATTCATCGCCCACTTTAATGATACCTGACGCTAATGTGCCAGAGAAACCACGAAAATCTAAGTTAGGACGTAATACGTATTGCACTGGGAAACGAACGGGTAGATCGCTCAGTTCACGCTGGGTATCGATAGTTTCAAGTAACTCAAGTAATGTGCCACCTTGATACCAATCACACTGCGTACTGCGGTTAACCACGTTGTCGCCATTTAAAGCAGATAACGGTACATAGTGAATATCTAAATCACCCAAATCTTTAACAAATTCAGTGAAGTCAGCTTGAATTTTTTCAAACACAGCTTGATCAAAACCAACCAAATCCATTTTATTCACAGCAACAACAAAGTGACGTAAACCTAGTAACGATGCGATAAAGGCATGGCGTTTAGTTTGGGTTTGGACACCATAACGTGCATCAACCAAAATAACCGCTAAGTCACAGGTAGATGCGCCCGTTGCCATGTTACGAGTATATTGTTCATGACCTGGAGTATCAGCAATGATGAACTTACGTTTTTCACTGGAGAAATAACGATAAGCTACGTCGATTGTAATACCTTGCTCACGTTCAGCTTGTAAACCATCGACCAATAACGCGAGATCAATGGCTTCACCAGTAGTGCCCATCTTCGCGCTGTCACTTTTTAGACTCGCTAACTGATCTTCATAAATTTGCGCACTGTCATGCAGTAAACGACCAATTAAGGTACTTTTACCATCATCAACACTGCCACAAGTTAAAAAACGCAGTAAGCCTTTGTTTTGTTGTAAGGCTAAATATTCTTTTACACCGTGCAGCTGGATCTCTGCTGCCATACGGTCGGTATTGATTTTTGCTTGGTCCATAATCTTTCTCACTCAAATTCATTCGCATGCTGGGTTGATAAAACAACCATGTTCAATTGTTTAGAAATAGCCTTGACGCTTTTTCTGCTCCATTGACGCACTTTGGTCAGAATCAATTAAGCGACCTTGACGTTCACTTGAACGAGTTAATAGCATCTCTTCAATAATTTTTTCTAAGGTGTCAGCTTCTGAAGGCATCGCCGCAGTTAGCGGATAACAACCTAAGGTTCTGAAACGAACCCGTTCAACCGATTCAACATCACCTTCTTCAATAGGCATACGGTCATCATCTTTCATGATGAGCTGACCACCTTTGTTTACTACGGTGCGTTGTGCAGCAAAATATAACGGCACAATCTCAATACTTTCTTGATAGATGTACTGCCAAATATCGAGCTCAGTCCAGTTAGATAAAGGGAACACTCGAATGCTCTCGCCTTTATTGACCGCGCCATTATAAGTGCGCCACAACTCTGGACGTTGGTTTTTAGGATCCCAACGGTGGTGTTTATCACGGAACGAATATACCCGTTCTTTGGCACGAGACTTTTCTTCGTCACGTCGCGCACCACCAAAAGCAGCATCAAAACCATATTGATTTAAGGCTTGCTTTAAACTTTGTGTTTTCATAATGTCAGTGTGCTTGGCACTGCCATGAGTGAATGGGCCAACACCTTGTTCAACACCTTCCTGATTGGTATGAGTCAGTAACTCAAAACCAAACGCTTTAGCTTGCGCATCACGAAAGGCTATCATCTCTTTAAATTTCCACCCCGTATCGACATGTAATAACGGAAATGGAATTTTACCCGGGTAAAAAGCTTTGCGCGCTAGATGCAGCATCACCGATGAGTCTTTACCTATCGAATACATCATGACAGGATTACCAAACTCAGCTGCTACTTCACGGATAATCTGGATGCTTTCGGCTTCCAGTTGTTGTAAATGGCTTAACGAACGGCCTGCCATGATGATTCTCCATTACCTAATATTGCTGCAGAGCAGCGGGTTAAATTATTCGACTACAGCGCTTTCGCGACTGTGTCTAAATCTGTTTTTTGTTGCGCAGTGACGGGATCAAACCAATTTAAGCTGTCAGCTAATTCAACAACCTCACCAATAATCATCAGCGCAGGCATCTGTAAAGCAGGATCTGCGGCTAATTGAGCCAGCTCACCTAACTTACCCATAAACCGCTGTTGTGATGAGGTGGTCGCGTTAGACACAATGGCCACTGGCGTATCAGCACTTCGGCCGGCGTTGATTAAACCATCACTAATAATATTGGCATTTAATATGCCCATATACACCACTAAAGTATTGTTGGAATTAGCATAACCCTGCCAATCCATAGGGCGACTCGCTAACTGGCAATGACCAGTAATAAACGTGACACCTTGAGCATAATCACGATGCGTTAACGGAATACCTGCATAAGCGGAAGTGCCACTGGCAGCGGTAATGCCAGGTACTACTTCAAAAGCAATACCGGCAGCAACTAAGGTTTGTAGCTCTTCGCCGCCGCGGCCAAAAATAAACGGATCGCCGCCTTTTAAACGCACCACATTTTTACGGGTAAATGCTTTAGTCACTAATAGCTGATTAATTTCATCTTGAGCAGCGCTGTGTTTACCTGCGCGCTTACCCACAGCAATTTTTTCAGCGTTGCTGGGGATCAAATCTAAAATATCTTGACTGACTAATGCGTCATATAACACCGCATCAGCATGCTTAAGAATGCGATAGGCTTTTAGTGTTAGCAGCTCAACGTCGCCTGGACCGGCGCCGACTAACCACACTTTGCCTTTGGCTTTTTGCCCTGGCATAGAGACTAACTCCATCACATTTACCTCAAGATATTTGACCATGTTCAAATATAGCGTTTTCTATATTCCATATACAATAGTTAATAGTTAGTTTTTATAACTAAATAGAATATGAGGCGGTTTGTTCGCAATTTAATCTATTTGACATGCTAATACGTATAGAATTCGCCGTTGAAATGAAAAGAATTGTTAACTTAATTCGACAAAGCTCTGCCAATTGATAACAATGAGCACTGAAAAATACTGAAACTAAGAATTACACTAAAATTAAACCTATAATTATGCTTATGGATGATGCAATGATAAAAAGCACTCAATATCTTGGACTCTCGTTATTATTACTTGGCTATAGTACCCTCGCCCTTGCAGAAGACTCCTTAGTCGATGAACGTGTAAAAGGAGAACTCGCTACATCTGAAAAGCCGTTTGTGATCACGCCACACAAAGCTAATTATCTGCTTCCAGTAACCTATCAAACCAGAACCAACGCATTACCCTTTGAAGTTAAATACCCAGACGAAGATTTCGCAATCGATAATCTAGAAGCAAAATTCCAAATCAGTTTTAAGTTTCCAGTTTGGTACAATGTTTTTGGTGATAATGGCCATTTGTTCTTTGCCTACACCAACCAATCGTATTGGCAAGTCTACAACGAAGAAGCTTCATCTCCTTTTCGTGAAACCACTCATGAACCTGAAGTGTTTATGTTATTCAATAATGATTGGAAAATTGGTGGTTTTACCAACTCATTTTTAGGGTTTGGTGCTGTGCATCAGTCTAATGGTCAAACCAACCAATTATCACGCAGTTGGAACCGAATATACGGCAGTGCAGTATTCGACCGTGGCCCTTTCGCACTCGGACTTAGAGTGTGGTGGCGTATCCCTGAAGATGAAAAAGAAGATATTAATTCAGCTAAAGGCGATGACAATCCAGATATCGACAGTTACATGGGTAACTTCGAACTGACTGGAGTGTACGGTTTAAATGAGCATCGCTTTACTATGCTACTGCGTAACAACTTACGCGATACCAATCGCGGTGCAGTTGAATTTACCTGGAGCTACCCGATTATTGGTACTTTACGTGTTTATACTCAATATTTTAATGGTTACGGTGAAAGCTTAATTGATTATGACCATCATAATCAGCGTATTGGTATTGGTATTGCGTTAAATGACATTCTGTAAGCTAGATAATTAATGTCTTTAATTCATTAACATCGACAATTAGCTGTAATCGATTAACGCAACAATAGAATGTACAAGACATAAAAAAGGTGACCATTTGGTCACCTTTTTAGTTTCATTAATGTCGTATTAGCACAGTAACGTTAATGAAATTATTTAGCACTCGCTTTAGAATTTACTTTAGAACCAATTACTAAGCCCTTATCTGTAAAGTCTACCGACATCTGTAAACGCATGTCGTAGTCTTTTAACATCAGCAATTCTTCTGGCATTGGTTCGCCACTCATTTCTGCCATATCAACTAATGGAGCAAACATTTTTTGGTAATCGACAGACAAGTCAAAGAAACCATTAGATTCAAGTGGTTGCTTATACATCAAATCAGCTAACTCAGTACCCCTGTCGCCAGTATAAGCAACTAAATGACTACCTTTGATGGCTAATTTTGCACTAACCCCAAATTCAGGTGGCAACATTAACATTGGAGTTATATCGACTGGATCGCCATTATCTTTCAAGTCCACTTCTGCAAGCGGTGGATAAAACGGCTTCATCATATCCACTAACATCATCGGTTTTTCAGCCGACACGCTTATTAATGCATCTAGTTTTTCGAAACTAGCTTGGCCATTCTTCTCTGTTAACTTGTAATCCGCTAGTGTCACACTAATGCCTTTAACGCCATTAGCCATCCCCGTCATCATGCCAAGCATTGCTGGATTTAACTCGCTTAATTCTGATTGCATTTGAGCCAATGCAGCACATTGATATTGCGGTGTTTGTAAATCTTTCCACACTTCGTTCAATGCTGGTGCGAGTTGATTAACATCAATACCGAGTGAAAGTGATAAAATATTATCATGACCATTACTGGCAAATGATGGCACAAAGCCACGCATTTTATTCAATGCAGACAAAATCACCTGGTTATTACTTTCAAGCACAACAGCAGCATCAATGGTACTTTCTTCACGAGTGATAGAGTATGAATTTAACCCCATTACACTGCGCGGCCAGTTAGCAGCAATGGCACTTAATTCAGTTTGACACACGGGTGTTTTCATTTCAGCAAAAGGATCTTCACCCTGAATCTCAATCATTTTGGTCATTTGCTTGGCCAGCATATTACCGTCAGTCGACGTTAACCCTTTAACCAATTCAACATGATTAATAAAGCTAATACTGTCTTGCATAAAACCATGAGTATTAGCGATGTCTTGCAACAGGGTGGTTTCGCTAATTGGATGCTCAACTTTCTTTTCACCCAAGGCGGTTTCAAGCAATTCAGGTTGATTAAATGACGTATTCAAGGTCACAGTTAACCAGCCATCTTTAACAGAAAATACGATCTCAGCGTGTTCTTTCTCATCAACATCAGTCAATGTATAACCGCGATATTCAACAGATCCAGATTTGCCCATAGTATGAGTTAAGCCACTTTCCTGCTCGGCGCGATCTAATTCCGCCCAAAATGCTGCAGGATTGCTGATCTCAACTTTCATGACCGGCAATGCACCCAAGGTATAAAAATAACTCTTGATTGAATCAGGTAAGCCGTAGGTGGATAGTAAGGTTTCAGGCTCAGGCAACACGGTCATGTATTGCTTGTATAAACTGATAAAAAAGCGCTCTTGAGCTGATGAACTATCATCTAGCGACAGCATTTTATCCAGATCATAAGCTTGATAATTACCTGCAATGCTATACAGATAATCTTTTAACGGAAATGGAACTAACTGCCCAGAAAACGCTAATGTATCTGCTGGAATATAGTCCAACATAGGATCATTTTTAACGACTGACGTCCCTTGTTGCGACAGAAAATATCCACCAGCACCAACAGCTAATACCACAGCAGCAATTGCCATCTTATTCATCTATAAACTCCAATTTATATTATTGTTAACTCTTCCTTGAAATGAGTTAGCGTTTAAACATTTATCATCTTTTTGGGATAAGCATTATCGATTACACCGATAAACTGCGGATTAATTTAGCATTAAATGTTAATAAGCGCATTAGATGTTACCTTTTGGGGGATATTTATCCTGAAAACTGCACTTGTAAAAAACCAATACGCCAAAAAGACAGCTTATTATCTAACGAGTTTTGAGAGGGAATTTGACGAGAATAAAGTGAAAATCAAAAAGCATTAAGCCGGAAATAATTCAAACATCTGATCTCCCGATAACTCAAACCGCTGAGTTATCGGGAACAATCAAACAGATTGCTTATACGCTAACAAGTCAATCAATGTGCTCGAGGATGCGAGCGAAGCTTTTGAAGGTACGTGGATTGCAAAAACAATCCCAAAACGTCAACAAAAACCGTCTACAGGAACTTCTAAATCTAGACTATTATCGGCACTGATGCATGAAAATTTAAATAAAATTTAATTATTTTCAATTTACACATAAAACCAGTAGCTCAATTCAATGCACAACTAATTATTTAGGAGGACAAACCAACCTCAACCTGCCCTTGTTAATTATAACGTTGCAATGTCTGACAACATGCTAACAAACAGGCTTGGTGATAATTTGGCTGCATGATATTACAAACCGATGAGGTAAAAGCAGTTTATCTCATAATTCAAACTTATGAATGACAAGAATAAAACAAATTAATGAAAAAGAACAACGTCGAATTTAAGACAAAATAGAGGCTGATACGGTAGATAATGAAAGCCTTAAAATGCATTCATCCGCAATAAATTGCGGATGAATGGAGTACATTATCTAACACCACTTCACAACTAGATATCGAAGTGCAAACCACATTCTCGTTGTAAGCCATTAAAACGGGTTTCTTCTTCAGACATACCTAACTCAAGTGGTTTGCTTGAGTGAGTATCACCTACCGACACATAACCTTGTTCCCATAATGGGTGATAGGGCAAGTCATGTTCCGTTAAGTACATGTGCACGTCTTTGTTGCTCCACTCAATGATGGGTAACAATTTAAAACGTTTGCCACTAATGGCTAAAATCGGCAATGCTTCACGGGTACTAGACTGACTGCGACGCAAGCCTGCAAACCAAGTACCGACATTCAATTCAGCTAATGCACGCTGCATAGGCTCAACTTTATTGATGCGGTTATACTTTTCTAAGCCATCGATCCCCTGCTCCCACAGCTTACCAAAACGCGCTTCTTGCCACGCCTGGGTTTGACCCGCTTGGTACACTTTAAGATTCAGGCTTAAACGCTCGGTTAACTGATCAATAAATTGATAGGTCTCAGCAAACAAATAGCCAGTGTCGGTTAAAATAACCGGAATATCGCTTTGCGCTTGAGTCACCATGTGCAACATCACCGCACCTTGAATACCAAAGCTAGACGATAACGCATGATCGCCCGGTAAATATGCTAGACCCCATGCCACTCGTTGTTGCGCCGTTAAGCCTGCTAAAAACAGGTTAATGTTTTCAAGCGCTGCGATTTGCTCAGCTTTAGGCGCTAATAATAACGCCTGCAGTTGAGCCGGAGTAACTGAATGATCGACGGCCGCGTCAGTTGACGCAGTCGTTACCACTTCATTAGGCATGAAAATCCTTAGCGGCGTCTATAACCGCCTTCACTACGCCAATGCGTACAGTGAAGTTACCAAAGGTTTCGCCCGCATCGCGCTCTGTGGCGTAGCGACCAAATAAGGTATCCAATTCAGCTAAAATTTCAGCTTCTTGAATGTTTTCTTTATGCATTTTATTTAAACGCGTGCCTTCAAAGCTGGCGCCTAAATACAAGTTATAACGCCCAGGTGCTTTACCCACTAAACCAATTTCAGCTGCAAATGGACGGGCACAACCGTTTGGACAACCTGTCATGCGCACCACGATTGATTGCTCGCTAATGCCGTGTTTAGCCTGTAATGCATCGATGTGATCAATAAACTCAGGGAAGTAACGCTCAGCTTCAGCCATCGCTAATGGGCACGTTGGTAATGCCACACAGGCAATTGAATGACCGCGAGTACCGCTTAGCACTTGGCCTAATAAGCCGTGCTTACGCGCTAAACCTTCGATCTCAGCTTTATCTTGTGCAGCAACACCGGCAATAATCATGTTCTGATTAGATGTCATACGGAAATCGCCTTTATGGATTTTGGCAATTTCACGTAGACCAGTTTGCAAGGTTTGACCTGGCATATCTTTAATACGGCCACTTTCAATAAATAGCGTTAAGTGGAACTTATTGTCGATACCTTCAACCCAACCATAACGGTCGCCGCGATCGCCAATGATCACCTCACGCTTAGGTGCAAATTTAACCCCAGCACGTTTTTCAACTTCGGCTTTAAATGCATCAAGACCATGGTCAACAATGGTGTACTTTAAACGCGCACGTTTACGCACAACACGATTACCCCAGTCACGTTGAACCGTCATTACCGCTTCGGCAAACTTGGTAACGTCGTCCGTTTTAATAAAGCCCAAGTCGTCAGCTAAACGTGGGAAAGTTTCAACTTCACCGTGGGTAGAACCCATACCGCCACCAGCAACCAGGTTAAAGCCAATTAACTCGCCAGCTTCTGCTACCGCAATAAAACCAAGGTCGTTGGTATACACGTCTACATCGTTATGTGGCGGAACCGCAACAGCCATTTTAAATTTACGTGGCAAATAGGTTTTGCCGTAAACAGGTTCAACCGTTTCGGTGCCTAATAGCTTTTCTTCATCTAACCAAATCTCAGCGTAAGCGCGAGTGTGTGGTAATAGATGATCAGATAAATGCTTGGCAACCGCATACGCCTGAGCATGTAACTTGGACTCAACTGGATTTGGGTTACACATCACGTTACGGTTTACGTCACCACAAGCGGCAATAGAATCAAGTGCTGCGCGATCAAGACCTTGGATCAAGGATTTTAGATTACGTTTAGGAATGCCGTGGTACTGAAACGTTTGACGCGTGGTTAAACGAATGCTGTTTGAGGTGGTTAGCGTAGATGAAATTTTATCCACTTCTAACCACTGCGCTGGAGTACAAATACCACCAGGTACACGGGCACGTAACATAAAGCTATGCAATGGCTCTAACTTTTGCTCTTTACGCTCGTTACGTAAATCGCGATCGTCTTGCTGATAAAAACCGTGGAATTTGATCAACTGTTGATCGCCATCACTAAACGATCCAGTCACTTGAGTATCTAAACCCTCTTTGATATCGCCGCGTAAATAATCACTGTCGATTTTTAAGTATTCGTTTAACGCTAACTTTTGCTCACTCATGGCCTGGGCCTCTCTTAATTCTGTTCAATTCATTAGTGCGATTGGGTTGCTAGATTTGGCCTAACAACCGAGGTCGAATTTAGTACACGTCTTTTTGGTAGCGTTTTTCACTACGTAGTGTTTCAAAGTAAGCTTCTGCGTCATCAGCGCTTAAGCCACCTTGTTCAACCGCAATATTCACTAATGCTTGGTGTACATCTTTTGCCATGCGTTCTGCATCACCACAGATATACACATGTGCGCCATTTTGTAGCCACTGCCACAACGCTTCGGCTTGCTCTGCAATGCGATGCTGAACATACACTTTATGAGCTTGATCGCGCGAGAAAGCGACATCTAAACGCGATAAATCGCCATTTTTAAGATATTGCTGCCACTCAACTTGGTATAAGAAATCTTGTTCAAAATACGGGTTACCAAAGAATAACCAGCTGTCACCTGACACTCCGTCAACAACACGTTGCTGCATAAAGGCGCGGAAAGGCGCAACACCTGTACCAGGACCCACCATAATGACCGGTGTGTTTGGATTTTCGGGTAAACGGAAATGGTTATTAGACTCAACATACACATTAACTTGTTGGCCTTCTTCAGCCGAGGCTAAGAAATGCGATGCCCCACCAAAACGTGCTTGGCCTTGACGTTCATCTTCAACTAACGCCACCGTCAAGTGTACTTCAGCTTCCACTTCGGCCTGGCTAGAGGCTATTGAATATAAGCGTGGCGTCAATGGACGTAACATATCAACCAATTGCACCGCGCTAACCTTGGCTGGATATGCTGCGACTAAATCAGCTAACTGATGCTTAAGAATAAATTGTCTGGTTTGTTCTTTGTCTTCACAAATGGCTGCAAGTTCAGCACTTCCACTTAACTCAGCCCATGTTTTCACTAGGCCTGGGTATAACTGAGTTAATTCTTTCTTGTCAGTTAACGCCGCTTTTAATGATAGTGACTGTTTCGACACGGTGACGTTGTCGTCTGCAGCTAAACCGAGCGCGGCGATAACTTCATCAACAAGCACTTCATTATTACTAAACCACACACCTAGCGCATCACCGACCTGATAAGTTAATCCTGACTCGCCTAAATCAATTTCAACATGGCGGACGTCACGATCAGAACCTCGACCAGTAATTTTTTGGCTTACCAGTACTTCTGCTGTATAGGGGTTTTGCTTGGTATATTCGCTTTCACCCGCAACAGATGCCGTACCAATAGAGACCACACTTGCACTTGAGGCTTGAATGTACGGCTTAACAGCCTCTACAACACTGTCCTGCCATTGTTGTGAAATATCTTCATAGTCAACATCACATTCTACCAACGGTAATAATGATGTTGCCCCTAATGCACTTAAACGCGCATCAAAGTCTTTACCTGTTTGGCAGAAGAACTCATAACTTGAATCACCTAGTGCTAGCACAGAATAATGTAGCTTATCTAATTTAGGTGCACGCTTTGAGGCTAAAAACTTGTGTAGTTCAATCGCATCATCAGGCGCTTCGCCTTCACCATGAGTACTAACAAGCAATAACAAGATGGTTTCTTGTTTTAGCTGGCGGACATTATATTCGCCCATAGAAGCTAAATTAACCGCATAACCTTGCGCTTGCGCTTTGGCTGCGAGTTCTTTGGCTACGCCACGGCCATTGCCCGTTTGGCTACCGTATAAAATCGTAACTGTTGGTGCGGCACTTGTCTCTGCTGTCGTCTCGACACCGCTTTGACCTTGGTTAGCACTCGCAGCGAGATAACCACTGACCCATGCAAGTTGAACTGAAGATAATTCTGATGTGAGTTGCTTTAACTTATCGACTTGTCCTTGAGACAATGGTGATGCTAAAGCTGAAAGTTCTTTTAACAACATAAGACGGCCTTATAACAGTGTAATGTGGACTAGCTTACTCCTACGGACAAAAACCAAAAAAGAATAAAAGATGATTTTTTATTCCATTTAGGAATATGCAAAGATGTTTTTTTAAGCTACAAAAGTGTGGCGCAGTTAAAAGTTTTTAAATTACCTTAATTTAAAACCCTTTAATTAGCCTAAAGGCACTTGTACCGAACATGCCTCATGTCGCAAGCTAGGAGCGCCAATTAACTGATGAATAATTATCAGGTTGATTGTTCTCTGAGTAAAACGACATGCAAATATAATGTAACTGTGTCAACGTAATGCCATTGGCTAAATAGTTTACCCGACTTCAATGGTCATATGCTGCTCTTTTTCTATCTTCAAAGTGCAGCATGTGAGGCAGAAATACTCAAACGGAATGGTCTATTGATGGGGAACAACAATAGACGGTCTTTTTATTAACCATCAGGAAACAGTCATGCAGATTGGAATACCGAGAGAAAGTATCGAAGGTGAAACTCGAGTCGCCGCGACTCCAGCCACTGTGGTACAGCTAATAAAACTCGGCTTTAGTGTGGCAATTGAAGCACAGGCAGGTGTGAAGTCGAGCTTTGATAATGCTGCATTTGAAGCCGCTGGGGCGGATGTGGTCGACAATGTGTACGACGCTGACTTTATTTTTAAAGTGAATGCACCGTCCGATGACGAAATTGCCAAAATGAAACCAGGCACAACGTTGGTGAGTTTTATTTGGCCAGCCCAAAACCCTGAGCTTGTTGAAAAGCTATCAAGTCACAATATTACCGTGATGGCGATGGACATGGTGCCACGCATCTCACGCGCCCAATCACTCGATGCCTTATCATCGATGGCCAACATTGGTGGTTATCGCGCTGTGATCGAAGCCGCCCACGAATTTGGTCGTTTCTTTACCGGGCAAATTACTGCAGCAGGTAAAGTGCCACCAGCCAAAGTGTTGGTTATTGGCGCAGGTGTAGCCGGACTTGCCGCTATTGGCACTGCGGGCTCGCTGGGGGCCATAGTGCGCGCATTTGATACTCGCCTTGAAGTGGCTGAGCAAATTGAGTCAATGGGCGGTAGCTTCTTAAAGCTTGAATTTGAAAACAATGAAGGCGGCTCGTCTGACGGCTACGCTAAAACCATGTCAGAAGAGTTTATTGCCGCTGAAATGGCGCTCTTTGCTGAACAAGCTAAAGACGTCGACATCATCATTACCACCGCATTAATTCCTGGTCGTCCTGCGCCAAAACTGATTACCAAGGACATGGTCGATACCATGAAACCGGGCTCAGTGATTGTCGATTTAGCGGCAGCAACTGGCGGTAACTGTGAATACACCGTCACTGGCGAACGTTTTATTACAGAAAACGGCGTAAAAGTATTGGGTTATACCGACTTACCCGGTCGTTTACCGGCGCAATCGTCACAACTTTATGGCACCAACTTAGTCAACTTGATGAAGTTAATGTGTAAAGCCAAAGACGGCAATGCAGTGCTCGATTTTGATGATGTGGTCATGCGCAACATGACCGTGACTCGTGGCGGCGAAATTACTTTCCCACCACCGGCAATTTCAGTGTCTGCGGCACCGCAAAAACCAGCAGCGAGTATCGAGCCTAAAGCTGCCAAAGTTGACAAAGTACCGTCAAAACTTAAATACATTTTAGCTGTGTTAGGTCTAGCCGGTTTTGCTGCAGTGGCGTCAGTTGCGCCCGCTGAGTTCTTGTCGCATTTCACCGTGTTCATCCTATCGTGTGTGGTGGGGTATTACGTGGTGTGGAATGTGTCGCACTCATTGCATACGCCGTTAATGTCGGTCACTAATGCTATTTCAGGCATTATTGTGGTCGGGGCGTTATTGCAAATAGGCCAGGGTTCAGCATTTGTCACGGCGCTTGCGTTTGTCGCGGTGCTTATTGCCAGTATTAACATCTTTGGCGGGTTTACCGTCACTCAGCGCATGCTGAAGATGTTCCGTAAAGATTAAGGAGTCATATCGTGTCTCAAGGACTGGTTACAGCATCTTATATCATTGCCGCGGTGTTTTTTATTCTCAGTTTAGCTGGGTTATCAAAACAAGAAACTGCTAAAAATGGTAATTTATTTGGCATTATTGGTATGGCGATTGCGCTTATTGCAACCATACTCAATCCTGCTACAAGCGGCGTAGAATGGATTATTCTCGCCATGGTCATTGGTGGATCGATTGGTATTCGCTTAGCATTAAAAGTCGAAATGACTGAAATGCCAGAGCTCGTCGCGATTTTGCACAGCTTTGTGGGTCTAGCTGCGGTATTAGTGGGCTTTAATAGCTTTATTGATATCCAACCACACGAAGTGTCTGAAATTGTCGTGGTCATGGGGCAAGACCTCAACACCACACTAGAAACCGCAAAAGCTGCATTTGCTGAAGCAAGCAAAGCCCAACAAACTGAGCATCTAACCGGTGCCATGCTTAACATTCACTTAGTGGAAGTATTTTTAGGCATCTTTATTGGTGCAGTCACCTTCACAGGCTCTATTGTGGCGTTTGCTAAGCTACGTGGTTTGGTTTCATCAAAAGCACTTATGCTACCTCATCGTCATAAATTAAATTTATTGGCCGTTGTGGTGTCGTTTATTCTAATGGTGATATTCGTTCAGGCGGGTGGTGCAGTGACACCAATCATCTTGATGACCTTAATCGCGTTTGCATTTGGTTGGCATTTAGTGGCATCAATTGGCGGCGCAGACATGCCAGTTGTGGTTTCAATGCTGAACTCATATTCAGGCTGGGCAGCGGCAGCAGCAGGTTTCATGTTATCTAATGACCTTCTAATTGTTGTTGGTGCGCTTGTGGGCTCATCGGGTGCGATTCTGTCTTACATTATGTGTAAAGCCATGAACCGCTCGTTCATTTCTGTTATTGCCGGTGGTTTTGGTAACGATGCGGCAGTATCAACTGGCGATGACACTGTGGGCGAATACCGCGAAACAACCGCAGAAGATGTCGCTGATATGCTAAAAGCATCTGACTCAGTCATCATCACCCCAGGTTATGGTATGGCGGTGGCTCAAGCGCAATATCCAGTAGCTGAAATCACTAAAAAGCTGCGCGCTTTGGGGATAAAAGTTCGCTTTGGTATTCACCCTGTTGCAGGGCGTTTACCTGGCCACATGAACGTACTATTGGCAGAAGCTAAAGTGCCTTACGATATCGTGTTAGAAATGGACGAAATCAACGAAGACTTTAGCAGTACTGATACCGTGCTCGTCATTGGCGCTAACGATACGGTTAACCCAGCGGCGATGGAAGATCCAACGAGCCCTATTGCTGGCATGCCGGTGTTAGAAGTGTGGAAAGCGCAAAACGTGATTGGCTTTAAACGTTCAATGAACACAGGTTATGCCGGTGTACAAAATCCATTGTTCTTTAAAGACAATACCCAAATGTTGTTTGGCGATGCGAAGGACAGTGTAGAAGCAATCCTTAAAGCCTTATAAATCAACTTGTGGCAAACAAAACACCAGCAATCAATGCTGGTGTTTTTTTGTTTAATAACCCGCTAAACTGGGTCCATTGGACTTAAAGGATTATCAGTTATTAATGGAACAGCAGGATATTATTGCTCAATTACAGCTTGAACTAGAGCAGCATAAGCAGAAAATCAAGCGACTAGAATACGAGAATAATCGGCTTTCGCTGCTCAATAAACGAGTAAACGAGCAACTCAACGCTACGCTTGATGGCACTGGTTTATGTCTATGGGAGCAACATATTCCCAGCGGAAACCTGACTATTTTTAATCAACAGTGGGGCCATCTGCTCGGTTTTACCCGTGAAGAATTACCGGCCCATATCAGCAGCTGGAAAAATAATCTCCACCCGGAAGATAAAGACTGGGTGATACAAGCCTTTGAAAGTCATGTAGCCGGTAATGCTGAAATTTATCAAGCCGTGCATCGCATGGTGCACAAAGATGGCACTGTTGCATGGGTGTCTGACCGTGGGCGTATTATTGAATATGGTATTAACGGTGAACCGCTTCGTATTATGGGCACTCATATTGATGTCACCCAAGAAAAGCGCTACGAACAAGATTTAGCCAAACTCGCTCATCGTGATCCGTTAACTAATTTACTCAATCGAAATGCACTCATTGCTGCCTTTGAACAAGGAAAAAGCACTCACAGTACACATCAAGGCGCGCTGTGCTTTATCGATTTGGACGGTTTTAAGATAATTAATGACCACTTAGGCCATCGATATGGCGATAGTTTATTAATCCATATTGCCAACGATATTGCGCAAATATGCGATCAACTGTTTAGCACTGCAGACTCAACACAAAACCCACTTCATCATGTGGCACGTTTTGGTGGTGATGAGTTTGTCATTTTAGTTCATTGCAATGATGTGGAACGATTAACCGCATTGGCTAAAACCTTGCTGTCACACTATCAACATCCTATCGAATTGGAGGGTGAAAGCATTAAAGTAGGCCTCAGTATTGGCATCAGCTTATTTGATGAATTAGACGAGTTCACTAATGTTTGTGAGCAAGCCGATAAAGCCATGTACAGCATTAAAAAACACGGTAAACATAATTTCTTATTTTGGTAATAAGATTGAAAAACGCCCCCCCTTTTTTGAATATCCCCAATAATCTATAAATTCCTACATAAGCACTCACATAAGCCCCTCATATAAGCCTTAAATCATCACCAACTGTGCCAAGGTCTTGTGAAAAAAATGCCCATTATCAGGGTGAAAACGAAAAGAGCCTCTCTCCAGCAGAATAATATATCTTCAACGCCAGATAAAAAATGGGATAAATCCACACAGTGAGTTTATTCACAGCGCTAATCTCAAAGCTGTTATCTATGTTGCTAACAAGGCGTAATGACGGATAAATATCTGGCTGATTGGTATTCGATACCAAGCAAATAGCATAACAAAGAGCGGTTTGATATCCGTTAAGTCGATGTAAATGACACGAAAATCCAATATAAATGACACTGAAAATATAATTTATATCACTTTATATTCGTTTTCAGGATATGCTGCCAACTAAGTTGATTTGTCATTCAAAACAAAATCTCAAGTAAACGTACCAAGTAATCTTGGTATACTGTTGTAATACAAAGAGCATGTTCGACTTATTTCGTCTGTGATGACACCGGCGAAACAGAACTAAGTACACTATGACGACTGTAGTTAAGCTCAATATTGGCTGTTTATAGTCATCGGGTGAGTTTATTTGCCTTCATGCAGTAAACTCTCGCTCATTAATGGATTTTATCACTAACCTAGTCTCGCATTAGCCTACATTGTTACCGCGTTATCATTAACAATCATGCCTTGTGATATGGCTTACTACTGACTAATAAGAATTATTCTTTATGTTTTTATCACCTTATTTTACTAAGCAAGATCAAAGCGTGTTTATTTCGGCTCAACAAGCCAGTGACTTCGCCAAAAAAATCGCTGGAGATTTCAACCCTATACACGATGTGGGCGCTAAACGCTTTTGTGTCCCTGGCGATTTATTATTTGCACTAGTGCTGACCCAATACGGCTTAAGCCAAAACATGCAGTTTAAGTTTGCCGGCATGGTCGGTGACAACGTTGAGCTGCACGTCGATAAAAATGTGGCCAATAAATTCAGCATTAGCGACACCAAAGGCAAAGAATATCTGCATATTGAGCGTCAAGGTGAAGTGTGCCAATGTGATATTCAAACAGCGGCATTTATTAAAAGTTATGTTGCTTTTTCAGGATTGAACTTTATCCACGTACTTGTGCCGATGATGAAGCAATACAAGGTCATGATTAACCCTGATCGCCCATTAGTGATTTATGAAAGCATGTCATTTCATTTAGACCATTTTGATTTCAGCACCATCAGTTTGCACCTTATCAAACAAGACTTAGCGATTGATGGCAAGCGTGGCGATGTCACCCTCACCTTTGAACTGCAAAGCGAAGGAAAAGTGATTGGTAGCGGAGTCAAAACATTAGTATTAAGCGGCTTACGTGCTTTTGATGACGAGCAAGCGCAGCAAATGTGCGACAGATATGAAAGTAGAAAGCTGGCGTAAACCAAGATACGTGAGCGATGTTCATCGTTCACGAAATACCATTCCATAACGATACCTGCGTAATTCAACTTATTGAATGCTCAGATACCAATATGGAATAGTCTCTTCGATATCGTATTGATCATAATGTCAATTTTAATACCGATTTGTTACTTACAGGGTAAAACTTAAATAGCCAAAATTTTTAGTGCTTACAACAAATTGGTACATGTAACAAACTCGTGAATTTTGATCAGTTACTTTGGCACGTCTTGTAATAATGCCAAGGCACTATTACCGATAAGTTGCTCAACACATTTACGCCCAGCATCAGCAAAATGACTAACAGCAGCCTCGATGACAATATTAAGCGATTTGAGTATTTTCATGCTTTCGTCACTACTGCCACATAAACTAAAAAACAGTTGTAATACTGCTTTACGTTCAGGTTGTTTCATAACTTCAGCCCATGATTGCTCTAGTGCCGATATCGAAGACAAATCTAATCCTTCAATAAAAAACTGTCCGATACGCTGATCTAAACGCACTAAAAATTCTGTTTTACGCGGAAAGTGATGACTGATACCCGTTCGGCTGACTCCAGTGGCGGCAGACAGCGTGGTATAAGACATCGCCTCAAAACCAATCGTGAGGATTTGTTTAAAGGCTTCATCTAAAATTTGGTTAACGGTTAACTCAGTTTCAACTCGTGAACGCTTGGCCATAAACTTGGTCTCTCTAATTATTTTGGTGCCAGAGCTTACCAGACCAAACTAGAAAATTCTGCTAAGAATTAGCGAATTTACAACATTTTTAACCGTACAATATCCAGAAAGACAAGATAAAACAGAACATTATCGCGATAACTATTTATTTACCCTTTAAAATCAAAGGTTATAAAAAATCACAATTTAATGAGCTGCAGAAGGTGATAAAAACAGGTTACAAAAATTTACATATTATTTTCGGTTAAGAATTGATTTTTCAGCCAACGTTGTGCCTCAGCCTTACCCATTAACCTTTCTAATGTCGGCGACAACACTTGAATTAGCTCCGATTGACGCCAAAAAATGTACCCTGGCAAAGATTGAACCGCACTAAAAGTACGCTGCACTAAGCTAGAAAATTCTCCCATGTCACGCGGCGACCACGTCGGCATTAATGGATAAACTGCGGATAAAAAATCCTCATAGTGAGTAAAATGCTGCAATTGTTGGGCATTATAATGATTGAGCACAATTTGAAGTTGAGGCGCGCTCCAATGCGACAAATTACCACTGTCGTTGATAAGGGCCAGGTTTCGGCGATGAAATTGTTGCCACGCTAAATCGAGCTGCTGATAATGCTGCGCAATACGCCATAACAGATACAAATCCGCTAGCCACTCATGCTGATACTCAGTTAAAGATGAGGGTAAAATACTGCCTTGTAATGCAATGTTATATAAATGGCCTATTTCATGCCACAAGGTTAATTGTATTTGGTTGGCTAATGGCAACTGATAAGTTTTTAAACCAATTGCACCACTCTGTTCAGCCATATTATTAGCAGGATTGACAACAATAACCCCTGCTATTGTGCGATGTTCAGCAACCAGCACCATCGCACTTTTACGCCCAACGGCGCGGCGAATATTGGCAACAGAAAAAGCGGTTTGTTGTTGTAATGAAGCAGGGAGTAACGCAATACACCTTACCAGTGAAGATAAAGAACATACTAGCGCTTGTTTGGTTGCTATTGGGATAAAATAAGCTTGGCGAATGTCATCACTCGCCAAACCATTTTCAACCATAACTGTTGTGGTTTTTAGTTGATTTGTGGTCATAGATTGAGGCGTAATAAGCTGGCCGGCATTAACAAAGTGACCAACCAATAACGGCGCGCAAGCAACGCTACAGCTTAATAACTTGAGTAATGACCGTTGCCAGTATCTAAGCATCAACTATTTTTGTGACATAATATTTTGAATAATAGCGGTAGTGGATACACCATCTTCAAATCCAAGCACTTCAACCTTGCCACCTGCAGCCATCACTTCAGCACCACCAGCAATATCTTCCACTTTGTAATCGCCGCCTTTGACTAAAGAATCTGGCAATAATCGCGTAATAATACGTTGTGGGGTGTCTTCAGTGAAAGGGACTACCCAGTCTACCGATGCTAGACCCGCTAAAACTGCCATACGGCGATCAACAGGATTAACCGGACGTCCAGGGCCTTTTAAGCGCGTCACCGAGCTATCATCATTTACAGCAACAATAAGGCGATCACCTAAGGCTTTAGCTTGCTGTAAATAGCTCACATGGCCAGCATGTAAAATATCAAAACAACCGTTGGTCATGACAATGCGCTCACCGCGTAAACGGGCCTGATCCATTGCATAAGCTAATTGATCTTCTGTCATTACCCCAAAACCAGACTCGCCATGGTTAAGGGCTAATGCTTGAATCAGCTCAATGCGGCTAACCGTTGAAGTGCCAAGTTTACCTACAACCACGCCCGCGGCGGTATTGGCTATCGCACAAGCTTGCGCTAACGAAGCACCGGCAGCAATTGAGGTCGCCAAAGCAGAAATCACCGTATCACCTGCTCCCGTAACATCGTGAACTTCACGTGCAACCGTTGGAATGTGCAGTTCGGGTTGGCTTTGCGACACTAACGTCATGCCCTTTTCTGAACGGGTCACTAAAATGGCGTCAAAGTCGTGCAACTTAATCAGTTTCTGTGCTTTTTCGATTAAATCATCTTCGCTGGTTACCGTACCGACAACCGCTTCAAATTCGCTCATGTTTGGCGTGATTAATGAAGCTCCGTGATAACGAGCAAAATCATGCCCTTTCGGATCAACTAATACCTTTACCCCTTTGGCTCGTGCTTTAGCAATAAAGTCCTTAGGTTCATCAATGGCGCCTTTGGCATAATCAGACAATACCAATACATCGACATTGTCTAAAATGGCTTCGCTTTGCGCGAATAATGCTTGGCTAGTCGCTTTATCAAATTGCTCTTCAAAATCTAAGCGGATTAACTGTTGATTACGCGACAATACTCGTAATTTAGTAATTGTCGGCTTGTCTGCTACCGTTAACCATTGCGGTTCTACGCCAAACACTTTTACCCCTTGGGTTAATGCTTGTGCGGTTTCATCTTGGCCTACTATGCCCGCTAACTGGACATGTCCACCTAATGTTGCAATGTTTAATGCCACGTTGGCGGCGCCGCCGGGTCTATCTTCAATTTGATTAATTTTAACAACAGGTACAGGGGCTTCGGGTGAAATGCGTCCCGTAGGGCCTACCCAATAGCGATCTAACATCACATCGCCAATCACTAAAACGCGCGCATTTTCAAAAGCTGGGAGAGAAACCTTCATAGTGTATTCGCTGTCTTGTAAAAATTTAACCGTGATTGTACCTAATTTTCATCTAAATATGAGGTAGAATAACAAATAATTTTTTGTGAACTAGACGAGTTGTCCGTGGTCGAGAAAGCCGAATTTTCTTCTGATTTATATCATCCTAAACATTGGCCTATATGGTTTGGCGTCGGTTTGATGCGTTTAACCTTGCTATTACCTCTGTCTTGGCAAATGAAAATTGGCCGTGGCATTGGTCGATTAGTCATGAAAGTTGCGAGCGGAAGAACCCATACCGCTAAGCGTAATATCAATTTATGCTTTCCTGAGATGAGTGATGCAGACAAGCAACAACTGCTTGAGCGTACTTTTGAAGAAACCGGTAAAGCGGTATTTGACACCATTAACGCATGGTGGTGGTCAAACGAGCGCGTGCAACAGCACATGACCATTAAAGGCACTGAGCATGTTAGTCAGAGTTTAGACAATGGCAAAGGGGTGATTTTATTTGCGGTACATTGTTTACCACTTGAAATGGGCGCGCGTATATTTGGCCAGTTTGCCCCGGGAATTGGCGTATATCGTCCCCATAACAATCCGGTGATGGAATACTTACAAGTCAAAGGTCGCTTACGTTCAAACAAAGGCTTAGTGCCTAAGCGTGATGTGCGCCAGATGATCCGCAGTCTGCGCAGTCCTGATGTCATTTGGTATACCGCCGATCAAGATTTTGGCCGTTCAAGCGCGGTGTTTATTCCCTTTTTTGGCGTGCCAGACGCTGCCACCATTACTGGCGCAACCTCACTGGCAAGATTAGGTAAAGCCAATGTAGTGCCTTTTTTTGTTGAACGTAATAGCGATGACAAAGGCTACACCCTTGAAATAATGCCGCCTTTAGAGAATTTTCCTGGCGACAATGAAACAGACGACGCCATTCGTGGTAACCAGATTGTAGAACAACTGATTAGCCGCAACAAAGCTCAATACATGTGGCTTCATCGTCGTTTTAAAACCCGTCCCACTGAAGACACGCCATCGTTATATGACTGATTTAAGTTAAACGCGTCGGGTATATAAATGATGACTGTTGCTACCAACTAATAGCTACTGATGAGCAATACATAATTAACCCGCTATAGCAGTATGAAAGCCATAGCGGGTTAGTTATGTATTCAGAAAAATGTAAAAATCGAGACAAAAAAAGAGGCTATTAAGTTTTCTTATGAGTAAATTCAAACTCTTGCGAAATATTGACCGCCTTAAATCCTGATGGGTCCGCCATCAAGGTTTTCGCCATAAAATCGGCTGCCATCCCAAAAGGCTTTTCATTAACTTGGCGATTAAACTCAATACCTTCGCCCGTTTGGCTGATTAAATATTGATAAGCCAAACGGTTACACTCAATCACCCAATCAGCGGTTTCGCCAGCGGCTTCAGTTCTTGGCAAGCAACTTAACCCAATAGCGTTATCATTGTGTGTTATCGATAATTCGACTAAGTGGCCTAATTGAGCATCATCAGCTTCTGCTAGCATGGAGACAATCCCGCCTAGAGAGCAAACCAACAACGAACTTAACAATTTCATATTAACTCCTTTTAATACGTATCTAACGACGATCATTGAGATCAATAATATTCTTACCAACAATCATTTTACAAGCAGTCATTTTACAAGCAGCCGTTTTACAAGCTGTCGTTTTGTAAATACAGCTAGACTAACAGTGAACAGCATTAAATAAAATCACAAATCTCCGCAAGCGACTTTTTCTCAATAGCATGCTGTGGAATGGTCGCTCCATCGGCCGGGTATCCCGCTATTATAAGCATATACGGACGCTCATTATCATTGTCGCGCCCACACACTTTACTTAAAAAACTCATCGGTTTTGGCGTATGCGTTAATGTGCCAAGACCTGCATGATGCAATGCTTGAATTAAAAAACCGGTCGCAATCCCCACAGACTCATGCACATAATAATTACTTTTCTGTTCACCCGATTCTTCAGTACGTTTTTTGCTAAACACTGCAATCAGCCATGGCGCGTGTTCTAAATACGGTTTATCAGCATTAGTGCCTAAAGGTTTTAATGCATCTAACCATTCTTCACCGGCGCGACCTGCATAAAATGCTTGCTCTAACGCCTCAGCTTGTTGACGAATTTGCGCTTTTATCTGTGGGCTATTTATCGCCACAAAATGCCATGGTTGATGGTTAGCACCATTGGGCGCCGTGCCCGCCGCTAATATGCACTGCTCAATAATGGCTTGGGGTACCGCGCGATCAGAGAATGCCCGTATTGAATGACGTCGCTTAACTTGCTGGTAATTATCTTGTGCCCGCTTGAGCATTTCATCTGGAGAATATTCAATAAAATCTGTTAGTGGTAAATGCGCTTGGCTCATAATCCATCCTAATTGTTGTTCTTATGATTGCTATTCTTATGATTGTTATTCTTATGATGGTTATATTTTTATAAAGTGAAAACTCATTTTCAATAACCGGTAGTTTTTGTAGTAGTCCTAAGCTAACAAACAGGATAATAATTGCTATTAAAATATTCTTATTGAAACCATTAAGGCGACAGATTAGAGTCTAGCGAGTCGGTTTAGCTTTCTAAAGGATTATATGATTGCAGCAATAATAGGTGCGACGGGTTTAGTGGGGAATACCTTACTTACTCGCATCATTGAAAGTGAACATTATAGTAAAGTATTGGTTATTGGCCGTTCGGCACCTAATTTGGTCGAACATCAATTTGGGGCTGAGAAAGTGCAATTTATTTGCTGCCAACTGGACGAAGTACATGAGCTGGCATTGGCAGAAAAAGTTGATCATGCGTTTTGCTGTTTAGGCACCACAATCAAACAAGCGGGCAGCGAAGAAGCTTTTAATCAAGTCGATAAATTAGCCGTATTGGCTTTCGCTAAACTTATCCAAGTTCAAGAAAATCCTTCACTTAAATTTATGGTGGTGACCGCATTGGGCGCGGATGCTAAATCAACCGTGTTTTATAATCGAGTCAAAGGCGAAGTAGAGCAAGCCCTTAAGGCACTATCTTTACCGGTACTCAATATTTTTCAACCGAGCTTATTATTAGGACCACGAGATAATGGTCGTTTTATGGAAGATATTGGCCAAAGCCTTTTTGGTGGTTTATCGTTTCTATTTATCGGTCCGCTGCGTAAATATCAGCCCATTAATGCGCACACGGTAGCGGAGTCGATGTACCAAGTAGCTTTGAAGCCTCAGGTCGCTCCCACGCATCAAATTATCACTAATGCCATGATGCATCGCTGTCATTATTAATACCAATCGTATTAGTTATCTGCTCATGCTGTGGGAATTCAAATGACGTTAATCAAGTCGAAGACTTGAAGGCATAGTCATTTTACGTCAAAAGGCTTCAACGCAGAATAATGTGATTGGTTTGATACTAAGCTCGACAAAAACACGCGAATATGACAAGTTAATGCACATGTGATGTTTAATACTAACAAGGCAACACGAGTAGCTATAACCATAACGTAAGGAGAACGAGAATGAGTGATGATAACGATTTATCTTTAAATGAAGTCTGTGAAATACTCGACAAAAGCCCTACTACGATTAAGCGTTATGCTCGCGAAAATTTACTGTTCACTGAACAAAACGGTAATGTGCTAAGTTTCAACAAAGCCGAAGTAATGCGTTATCTGGCGTTTTCTGAACGTTAATATCGACTCTGAACGTTAATGTCGAGTGAAACCCTATTTGCTAAAAAATCCCCAAACCGTCAATGACAGTATGGGGATTTTTTATTGATACGCTCAGTTCATATTCTTATTTACAGCTTTTAAGCTACGCTTGGACGAGTAAATATGAATGACCGAACATGGGCTAGCAAACATAAACCCAACGCTCAACACAGCATTAGTCACCAAAATCATCTAGCAAGATGTTTTCAGACTCGACACCTAAGCTTTCTAGCATGGCTATCACTGACGCGTTCATGATTGGAGGACCACACATATAAAACTCACAGTCTTCTGGCGCTTTATGTTGTTTCAAGTAATTCTCATACAGCACGTTATGAATAAAGCCGGTATAACCCGTCCAATTATCTTCAGATAATGGATCAGACAAAGCAACATGCCAAACAAAGTTGTCATTTTCGGCGGCTAGTTGATCAAAATCTTGCTGATAGAACACTTCACGAGTTGAGCGAGCACCATACCAAAAGCTCATTTTACGTTTGGTTTTAACACTTTTTAATTGGTTAAATATGTGCGATCGCATCGGTGCCATACCCGCACCACCACCAACAAACACCATTTCAGCATCGGTTTCTTTGACAAAAAACTCACCAAAGGGACCAGAAATTGTTACCTTATCACCGGCTTTTAAATTAAAAATATATGACGACATTTTGCCTGGTGGTAAACCGGCTTTAGGCGGCGTTGCAATACGTACATTTAGCATAATCGTCCCCTTTTCATCAGGGTAGTTTGCCATTGAATAAGCACGTAATACGTCTTCATCAACGGTAGACACTAAATCGAACAAACCGTATTTAACCCAGTCACCACGATACTCTTCAGGAATATCAAAATCGGCATAACGTACTTCATGCGCAGGCGCTTCAATTTGAATGTAACCACCGGCTTTAAATAATACATCTTCACCGTCGGGGATTTTTAATAACAGCTCTTTAATAAACGTCGCTTGGTTATTATTTGAAACAACCTCACATTGCCATTTTTTAACCCCAAAAATTTCTTCATCAATCTCAAGTTCCATGTCGGTTCTCACCGTCACTTGGCACGCTAAACGACAGCCTTCTTTGGCTTCTTTTTTCGAAATATGATCAAGTTCGGTCGCTAAAATATCACCGCCACCGGCTTTCACTTTTACGCGACATTGGCCACATGTTCCACCACCGCCACACGCTGATGGTATAAAAATATGTTGTCCAGACAGTGCGCCCAATAACTTATCACCAGCAGGAGTTTGCACGCTTTTGCTGGCGTCACCATTAATACTAATAGTGATATCATTGGTGTTCACTAACTTACGTTTGGCAGCTAAAATCACCACCACTAGCAAACTTACCACTATGGTAAACATGCCAATACCTATTGCCATTTCCATTAAATAACCCTTCTCTTCAATGCGTTACAACGTAATGCCCGCAAATGACATAAAGCCCAGAGCCATTAAGCCGGTGGTAATAAAGGTAATCCCAATACCTTGTAACCCATCAGGAATAGCATGAAACTTCATCCGCTCACGCAATCCCGCTAATAACACAATGGCCATCGCCCACCCCACACCAGAACCCGCAGCAAAGACCACTGACTCAGTAAAGTTATAGTCACGGTTAGCCATAAAGATAACCCCAGCAAAAATGGCACAATTCACCGTTAATAGCGGTAAGAAGATCCCTAATGACTGATATAAGGTCGGAATATAACGGTCTAAAAACATTTCTAAGATTTGCACTAATGCAGCAATGACCCCAATAAAGGTAATCAACTGTAAATAGCTTAAATTCAACTCAGGAAACCCAGCCCAAGCTAATGCGCCTGGCGCTAAGATATTAACGTAGATAATTTGGTTTAATGGCACAGCCAGCATCATGACCACAATCACCGCAATGCCTAAACCAAATGCAGTAGAGACCTTTTTCGACACGGCTAAAAAGGTGCACATACCCAAGAAAAATGACAGCGCCATGTTGTCGATAAACGCCGCTTGGATAAATAAATTAATATAGTGTTCCATGCTGTTTCCTTATCCGCGCTTACGCTGAATGATTTTAATGACCCAAATCATCACGCCAATTAAAAAGAACGCACTGGGTGGTAAAGTGAACATTTCATTTGCAAGATACCAACCGCCATTTTCAACAGTGGTAAATATGTTGTGACCAAACAAACTGCCACGCCCCAGTAGCTCACGAATAAACGCTACGCCCATTAAAATTAAGCCATAACCCAAGGCATTGCCTAAGGCATCAAATACGGCTAAATGAGGCGGATGTTTCATCGCAAAGGCTTCAGCTCGGCCCATAATGATACAGTTAGTGATGATCAAACTAACAAACACAGACAACTGTTTTGACAATTCATACGCCACGTCTTGTAGCACCATATCGACAATAATCACCAACGAGGCAATCACCGTCATTTGCGCAATAATCCGCACACTATTAGGAATAAAATTGCGGATACTTGAGATAATCAAGTTAGAAAATACCAACACAAAGGTCACAGCAAGTGTCATGACGAATGCAGTTTGCATCGAATTACTGACCGCTAAAGCCGAACACACACCTAATACCTGTATTGCCACAGGGTTATTAGCCATAATTGGCGATGTTAGGATCTCACGAGTTGAAATAGCACGACTCATTTATTTACCCTCCGCAGCTAACGTGTGTAGATAGGTTTGGTATCCTTCTACGCCAAACCAAAACTCGACTAAGCGCTGAATACCGACACCGGAACGAGTAGCCCCACTGACGCCATCAATACCGTGAATGTCACCATCTTTGGCGCCGCCCTTAACCACTTTAATGGCAATATTACCTTTGGCATCAAATAACGTTTTGCCTTGCCACAAGGCTAACCATTGTGGGTCAGTAATAAAGTCCGCAATACCTGGGGTTTCGCCATGTTCATAAAACACGATATTTTCGATAGTGTTTAAGTCTGGTTTTATCGCCATGTAACCGTAAATAATCGACCATAAACCTTTGCCATAGATCGGCATCACAATGCTGGCAAGTTGGCCATTGGTGTCATACACCTCAAAAATACGAATGTCGGTCGCCATGGTTTTAATTTTAGCGATATCTTTTTTCGGTTTGGTCGAGGTTTCAGGGTTGATCGATGCCATGCGCTCATCAAAATCAAGTAGATTGGCTTTTTCAGTCACCTTGCCTGTCGCCAAGTTAACCATCTTAGGCTTCACTCGTTGAGCAAATAACTCACTAAAGTCACCTTGGCTGATGTCGATGTCCGCAGCCTTTAACACAAACTGCTGCACTTCTTCGCGCTTTTTAGCCAACTTACGCTCTTTTAAAATCTCCACGGTACCGGTGATCATAAATGAGCAAACTAGGCTTAAAATGATGATAAAAATCATTGTTCCAGCGACGCTATCTTTCTTAAAGGCCATGACGTTTTAGTCTCCGTTTAATATTGGCGCGTGCGACTAAGTAGTCGAATAACGGTGCCCATAAATTAGCAAACAAAATAGCCAACATAATGCCCTCTGGCATTTTGGCATTCAGTAAACGAATAATAATGGTCATAAAACCAATCATAAAACCAAAGGCAAATTTAGCCTTGCGGGTATATGACGCCGTTACCGGATCGGTGGCCATAAACATCATCCCCAGTGCAAAACCACCAGTGACTAAATGCCATGTCCACGGCATTGCCGACATAGGATTTCTGCTAGAACCAAAGTAGTTAAACAACAAAACGGTTATGATCATTCCTAGCATCACGCCGGCTACCACACGCCAATCAGCTACGCGGGTAAGCAGTAAAATACCACCACCGATAAGGATGGCTAAGGTACTGGTTTCACCCACTGCACCTGGGGTAAAACCTAAAAAGGCATCCCACCAAGTGCTGTCGCTTAATACGCTGAACCAACTCACATCAATAAAACTTAATTTTTTAGCCACGGTAAGGGTTAACGTCGTTGCACCAGAAAAGCCATCAACCGCCACAAACTGGCTTAATGACACCACTTCTGTTGGGTATGCAAAATAAATAAACGCATAACCCGCCAGTGCAGGGTTTAAAAAGTTGTAACCCATACCACCAAACATCTCTTTGGCCACGACCACACCAAAGCTAAGGCCCAAAGCTACAATCCATAACGGCGTAGAGATAGGTAATATGAGTGAGAATAATAACGCGGTGATAAAGAAGCCTTCGTGCAGCTCTTGGTGGCGCACTTTGGCAAACACCACTTCCCACACCAAACTGACCACCAACGCAGTTAAGTAAAATGGCACATAAAAACTGGCACCATAGGCAAACAAACTGATCAAACCTGCACTTTCTGTAAGTGGGCCAAACAGTAAGTCATAAAAGGCAAGTTGCCATACATCCGGCTGTGTTGCCCCGGCAATAATGGCTATTTGAGCCTGCAGGCCAATGTTGTACATGCCCAATAACATTGCAGGAAATAAGCACATGCCCACAATATGCATGGTGCGCTTAACATCAATCGCATCACGAATATGCACATCACCTTTGGTGCTACGACCATTGGCTATCCACAACGAACGTAAATAGCTGCGCATCGAGTTGCCATGAGCGTAATAGCTGTCTTGTTTGCTAGGCTTTTTCTGTTGCTGACTCATTAACCTTCCCTCTCGATAATATCTAGGCAAGCACGAAGTTCTTTACCAAAGTCATACTTTCCTGGGCACACAAAAGTGCACAACGCTAAATCTTCTTCATCTAGCTCTAATGCGCCGAGCAGTTGTGCTTCATCGGTATCTCGCACCACTAAATCACGTACTAACAAGATGGGTAAAATATCAAGCGGCATAACGCGGGCCAGTTGGCCAAACGCCATCATGGCTCGCGGAGAACCACCAGCAGTAGTGGTGAAATCGAACAGTTTTTTGGTGCGGCTAAAACCTGACATCATGATGCCGGTAAGTGAAAATTTACTGCTGTCATGACGCACCCAAGGCAACAACTCTTGACGTTCATTTTCAGTCAATACGCTAATTTGATTATGGAATCGACCTAGGTAATCGTACACATCAGCAGCGGTATGGCCTGACAATAATGACCCAGACACAATGCGCGACTGTCGCTGGTCAATTTCACCATTTACCCATTTGCTTAACTTTGCGCCTAACTGGGTACGTACTAAACGCGGCTTTAATACATTAGGCCCCCCTAGCGCGACGATGCGATCAGTATACAGTTCACCGGTTAAAAACAGTTTGCCGAAGGCAATCACATCTTGGTAACCCACATGCCACACCTGGCGTTCAATACTGGCTGGTAACAGGTAATGAATGTGAGTGCCGACTAATCCTGCTGGGTGCACGCCGTTAAAGCGTTGCACACTGACTTGCGATAAGTCGTACTCGCTGCTGGCATCTGCCAATAACGAAACGCCATCGTCTTGGCATAAATACACTTTTTCGGTGGTCAAAAACGTTAGGGCAAATAATCCGGCTTGGAAAGCTTGTGGTTGAGTGGCAATAATGACACGCGGATCGGGCGCGAGAGGATTTGTGTCAATAGCCGTAACAAATATCCCTGCAGGACTGACATCTAATTGGGGCACTCGAGAAAAAGGACGCGTACGCAGCGCTGTCCATAAGCCACTGCGGACTAAACCGTCTTTAACGGCTTGATGTGATAACGCATGAATATCCACTGATTGGAGAATAATGGCAGGCTCTTGCGTGGCATCACAATCAATCACTACCGACTGCAGTACCCTACGTTCTCCGCGATTAATCGCGCAAACAACTCCGCTGGCTGGCGCAGTAAATAACACGCCAGGGGTTTTCTTGTCCTCAAACAGCACTTGGCCTTTGGCGACATGATCACCCACTTCAACCGACATTGTAGGCTTTAAGCCAACGTATTCTTCACCAATTAACGCCACTTGGGTCGTTTTAGGTGCGCCATCTATTTGCTGCAGTGGTTCTCCAGCAATCGGGATATCAAGTCCGCGCTTAATAGTTATTACTGGATTGGTAACACCAGCCATCACATTCACCATCTAAAAATATTCGATAGCTTATGTTATATGTTTGCAACTACTAATATAGTAACTAAGATCACACTCCGAGCGAGGACTGTAATTTTGGAACATAACCGAATGCCAGATTTGTGAAGCAGGTCAATTTATGGTCTCGAGATAAAACTATTTATGTAATTTATGTGTCAAAAGGGTTGTTACATTCCGGCAGTATTAGCGGTACATGTTATAACCAATAATCCATAAAAAACCCACGACTAGATTGATTAACACCTACCGATTAAGCTTGATTACACCGCACCCAAGACAGCCATAACTTATGTTCTATCGCGCCAGGCTAAGAGTTTACTCTGTTGATTGTTTAATTTAATCCGCTAACTGTTGAATTAGTCGACCTTGTTGAAAAAGGTACACGCAATCCATTTGTTCTAACGCAGTCAAACGATGACTAATCATTAACAGGGTTTTATGCTCCGCAAAATCGAGCAACACGTTAAGGATTTCACGCTCGGTACGTTTATCTAATCCTTCAGTCGGTTCATCAAGCAATAACAAAGGAGCGTCACGCAATAATGCCCTTGCGACTCCGATTCTGCGCTGCTCACCACCCGATAATTGTCGGCCGCCCTCACCTATCCAGCAATCTAATGGTTTATCGCCCTGCAACAAGGTTTGTAAACCAACGCGCTGTAATACCTCTATAAAACGAGGATCATGAGCTTTTTGGGTTTCGCTTTGCACAAAGGGCAACGCCAAGGCTAAATTGTCACGTAAGGTACCAGAAAACAGATAAACTCGCTGACTCACCACGGTCATCGCAGCACGAAGATTGGCATCGCTGTAGGCACTTATGGGCTCGCCATCAAGCGAAATAGACCCTTGTTGCGGCGCCCAATCACGAGTAATCAGCCCCAACAAGCTGGATTTACCACAACCTGTGGGACCTAAAATAGCCACTTTTCCACCGGCTTTAAGAGTCAAATCTACACCTTGTAACACCGGTGAATGGCTGTGATAACCAAAGTGAACACCACTGAGCTGCAAGGCGCCGTGTTTTGCTTGCAAGTGACTGTTAGCATTAAATTTAACACTCGGTGTTTGTTCGGTTATTTCGGTCACCCGCCGCGCAGCAAGTACTGTGCTAGATAAATGTTGAAATGCACCGGCTATTGGCATCATCATTTCAAGGCTGGCCATGGTGGCAAACACCATTAAGGCCATTAACGGCCCCGGAGGCGTGGCATCTCCGACGCTTTGACCCGCTAAATACAACATAAACACTACTGCAATGCCATTGATTAATATCAATAATGCTTGGCTCAACCCAGTAATATTAGCCATGGTAGTTTGCTGACTAAATAAAGCCTGCTGTGATTTATCAAGTTGGGCTAAATAACGCTTATTGGCGCCAAATAAACTTAATTCAGCTTGCCCCTGAATAACATCAAACAACTCGACTCGATATTGCCTTTGCGCTTGCATCAATGCTTGCCCAGGTGCCTTACCTAAGTAATAAAATACCAGCGGTAAGATAAACCAAGCCGCTAATAACAAAGCACATAAACTCAAGGCTAAATGGTTATCAAACCACCCGAGAAACACCAACAAGACCCCAATCATCATCAAAGATGCGGTCATTGGCGTGAGTAAGCGTAAGTAGAGATGATCTAACGTATCAATGTCGGCAACTAAACGATTGAGTAAGTCGCCTCTGCGCAGACCTTGTAAGTTAGCTGCACTCAACGGTAGCAACTTATTCCATGCCCAAACACGCAGTTGAGTCAGCAATTTAAAGGTCGCTTCATGCGTTGCTAAGCGCTCGCCGTAACGACTTGCTGTTCTGGCGATGGAGAAAAATCGAACGCCTCCTGCCGGGGTAAAAAAGTTGAATGTTTGGGCCGTCAACACTGCTAAGCCTGCTACCGCACTGGCTGATAAGAACCAACCAGATAAAGACAACAGACCAATACCGGTGAGTAACGTGGTAAACGTAAGCAATAAACCGACTAACATCATCAGCCACTGGCGGCGGAACAAAGCAATAAACGGCCTTAACACCTGAATAATGTTACGCGGCGCGGCATCAACGGGTTGCGACATCAGCACACCTCCGGTTGTTGATTCTGTTGCTGATTGAGCATTTGTGCTAATAATCCATCAGCCTGCTGTAAATCATTTACATGGCCTTGCTGCACTACCATTCCGTTGTCCATCACCAATACGTAATTCATGTTGTGTAAATCATCTAATTTGTGGGTAACGGTTAATGCTGTTGTCGACTGCATCGCGCGGTGCAACGAGGCCAGCACTGACTGCTCGCTTTGGGCATCTAAGCTGGCAGTGGGTTCATCTAATAAAAACAATTTAGCGGGTTGTGCCAACGCACGTGCTAATGCAAAACGCTGGGCCTGGCCAACTGACACTCCTGCACTTTGGTCGCTTATGACTAAATCGAGGCCTAATGGTTGCTGCTTTACAAACTCACTGATATCAGCTTGTTCTAGCAACGTCATAATCTGCTCATCGTTTAATTGCGGATTGGCCAATGCAACATTTTCTCTCACCGTGCCATGAAACAATTGCGGATCTTGCCCTAACCAAGCCAAATGTTGCCGCCATTGGGCCACATTAAGTTGTGACAATTCCTGACCATTAATCAGTAACGATCCCTGATAAGGCAAAAAACCCAGCAACGCATTAAGCAAGCTGGTTTTACCCGCACCACTTGGGCCCACAATAGCCCAGTGTTCACCTGCGGGTAATGTAAATGATATTGGCCCAGCTAAACGCTGACCATCTAAACTAAACACTTCAATCCCAATCGCTTGAATGTCTATGCTGTCGGCTGTGAACGCCATATCTGGTGATGCTGAATGGATTTTAGCAGGGGTATTAACGTGATAATCAAGTAGCTCAACCAACGCTTCTGCAGCGCCTATCGCTTGAGCTTTGGCGTGATAATGAGTGCCTAAGTCTCGCAGGGGTTGATAAAATTCTGGCGCTAAAATCAACACAAACATGCCAGTAAACAAACTTACCTGTACGCCATAGTGACCAAAATCTAAATGGCCTAAGTAACTAAAGCCAAAGTACACCGCCAACACGGCAATCGATACCGCGGCAAAGAACTCTAATACCGCGGAGCTAAGAAAGGCTAAGCGTAATACCGACATCGTCCGGGCACGAAAATCTTCCGAAGCATGTTCAATGTTAACTAACTCGGCTTCACCGCGATTAAACAGCTTTAACGTTTGCAGGCCTTTTAGGCGATCCATAAAGTGACCGCTTAAACGTGATAACGCCTGCATATTTTTACGATTAGCATCTGCGGCGCCCATACCCACTAAAATCATAAATAGCGGAATCAATGGTGCGGTGGCCATCAAAATGATCCCAGCGGCCCAATTAAGCGGAAACACACAGGCTAATATAAGCAAAGGAATAAACCCTGCCAGCATCATCTGCGGTAGGTATTTAGCATAATAGTCATGTAAATCTTCAACTTGCTCAAATACTAAGGTTGCCCATGACCCAGCAGGTTTGCCTTTAATAAATACCGGCCCTAATGCGACTAATTTATTGAGCACCGCTTGGCGTATGTCGGTGCGTAAACGTTTGCCCGCCTCAAAGCTTATCCGTTCACGCACCTGCGCTAACAATGCTCGGGTGAATAGCAAACCAATAAGGGCAAAAAATTGAATGTTTAATGTGGCGGGAACAAGGTTATCAATAATGACACCCTGTAAAATCTGAGCAATAAAATAGGCCTGTGCCACCATGGCAATGCCATTTAGCACACCACATAGCACCGATAGTTTGAGGAAAATACCACAAGAAGATTGTTGGCTTTTAAGCCATTTGGCTAATGACTTTTCTAACGACTTGTCCATGAAGCTCCGGCAGAGTTATCGATGACCACTTTAATCACGCAGTATCGCAGTCCTGGCATCGAGTTGACACCTAAAACAGTGTAAATGTTATCTGATTCACATTTTGCTAATAAAGCCTTATTTAAAGATTAAATTTAACCACTATCAGCTTGAAATTTATCAAATTCAATAAAGTGCATCTTTTTACAAATAGAATGGTTAATCACAAACAACATCACAGTGTTAAACACAGTCTTTAACACAAACACGTTGAGCGACAAAACCAAGCTAATTTGCAAAAAGAACCAAAGGGGAAGCAATGCGAGTAAAACAATTTATTGTTGGTAATAACATTTATTGACCAGTACTCTCCCCGTATTTTACCAATACGTGCCAGAGTAACTTTAAATCTTGTCGTTTTTTAGAATGTGCACCACGCTCACTCCATGAAGCCGGTTGTTTTTGCAATTGATACGCCGCACGGCCAATAATCTCAGCATTAATCAACTCATTTTCAGCAAGGCTTTGCGCCAAAATAGGCATCGCAGCACCACGAAAATCATCGGGTATTTGTGCCACATTAATCTGCCGCCCTTGATGCCAATGCAACTCAATTCCATACTCGTGACACAAGGCGACTAATGAATCGCCAATGGCAGTGCCTACATATGACGGATCGGCCACTAATATAGCAATATCTTGATCGAGCGACACATCGCCGTGAATTTGGGCTTCAATATAATGATCTAAATTACCGCTAGGGGCCACATCGAAACGGCTACTGATATCATCGGTTAAATGCTGACTAAAATGTTCAATCAACTTACTCGGTTTAAGCCCAGAAATACCCAAAGCATATTGACGCTCAAAACTCTCACTGAGTAATGCCGCTAAAATCGCATCAAAACACTTTATAGTGCCCTTTTCTTTGGGCAACCGATAAGAGTCCATGTAACTAAAGGTACATCGAGACAATATTTGAGGATGAGTCACTAAATAACAACTGCCAAAGCGAGGCGCCGGGCCTAATGGGCACAAACCAAAATCTAACGCACCATATTTAGGCCGATGCTTAATCCCAGAATAGCTGTGACCAAATAATTGGTTTTCCCAATGGTCGCGAGAACCGCCTAATTCTGGTGATAAATGACCATTAGAGACATGGGTTTCAAACTGGCTTTTATACACCCCATCACGCAATAAACCATCAACAACAGTGAGGCCTCGATTATCAATTTGATCGGGATGAAAATGCAACGCGACTCGGCTATGTTGAGCGAGCTCGCGCATAGCAAGTTGAAGAGATAAGGTTGAAATATTAGACATTAACAGCACATTTTTAATCACGGCATGAGCATGATCTCGCAGCTCATACGCCATTTTTTCAATATGTATTTGTGCCGTTAATTTCATCAGTTAGAGACACCTTAAGTTAAGTAACCTCAGCTAAGTCGCTGAATATTTAGATAGAAAACGAGTTACCATTTTATTGTATGCAATAAGTCGACTTTTAGCACTGATTCTGGTCTTAAGATTAACACGATTTCATTAAATCGCTGTATTTGGCAATCATAAGCGAGACATTTTCACCATTAAATAGTCCATTATTAATTGTGATTTCAGAGTATATATCGCTGCCCACACAGGGATTTGATAGCACTCAAAGAGGTTTTCAGGTAAGCTTCACGGCCGCCGTTACTGGCTACCTTTTATTCAAAGCAACAATGCGTTGCCCAAAGAGATTTTTCTATGAGTTTTTCCTCACTTGGTCTGAATGCTGCTATTTTAAAAGCGGTTGAAAAACAAGGTTATGACACCCCCTCTCCAATTCAAGCACAAGCAATTCCAGCGGTTTTAGCCGGTCAAGATGTAATGGCAGCAGCACAAACAGGGACAGGAAAAACAGCTGGTTTTACCTTACCAATTTTAGAATTATTATCTAAAGGTGAACGAGCGCAACGTGGTCAAGTCCGTGCGCTAGTATTAACACCAACACGCGAACTTGCCGCGCAAGTACAAGAAAGCGTCGCCACTTACGGCATCAACTTACCGTTAAAATCAGCCGTAGTCTTTGGTGGCGTGTCCATCGTGCCACAATTAGCTGCGCTCAGAAATGGTGTCGACATTCTGGTCGCAACGCCAGGCCGTTTACTCGACTTATGTCAGCAAAAAGCCATTAGCTTTAACAAATTAGAAATTCTAGTGTTAGACGAAGCAGACCGCATGCTAGACATGGGCTTTATTCGCGACATTAAAAAAGTATTAGCATTATTACCCGCTAAGCGTCAAAACTTGATGTTTTCAGCAACATTCTCGAATGAAATTCGTGAACTTGCTAAAGGCCTGGTTAACAATCCGGTAGAGATTTCAGTTACGCCGCGTAACGCAACAGCAAACACCGTGACCCAATGTGTGTATCCAGTGGATAAAACCCGTAAATCAATGGCGCTAATCGAACTGATTAAAACCAATGATTGGAAACAGGTGTTAGTGTTTTCTCGTACCAAACATGGTGCTAACCGTTTAGCGAAAAGCCTAGAAGCTGCTGGCATCAAAGCCGCTGCCATTCATGGCAATAAAAGCCAAACAGCACGCACTAAAGCATTGGCAGATTTTAAAGCCGGTGCCGTACAAGTTATGGTCGCAACAGATATTGCCGCGCGTGGCATCGACATCGATCAACTGCCATTTGTGGTTAACTTTGACTTACCTAACGTACCTGAAGATTATGTGCATCGTATTGGCCGTACCGGCCGTGCTGGTTCAACAGGTCAAGCTGTATCATTAGTGGGTCTTGAAGAAGTTAAATTACTGCATGATATCGAGCGTTTAATCAATCGTGTTATTGAGCGTAAGCAACTTGCTGGTTTTGAAGCACCATTCACTATCCCTGAAGCGAGTAGCAGATCTGGCGGTAATAGCGCTAAAAAGCCAAACCCGAATCGCAGTAAACATGCTCAACAGCATGCAAATGATGGCGCTCAAGGTGATAAACCAGCGCGTAAACCTGACTCTCGCCAACCATCACGCAGTCACGATAAGCCTGCAGATCCTAAAGCGGAAGCTAGAGCGAATGGTAATAAACCACCACAGCGTAATCGTCCACCACGTCGCAGTGGTACTGCACCAGTAGTGTCAGCCAATAGCAATAATCCTTATGCCAACGCTAAAGTTAAAAGCTAACTTGCGATAGAGCATAAAAAAGCCGGTGAACATTGTTCAGCGGCTTTTTTATTATTCAGGCATAACCCAATCGACTAACTATCAATCAACTGCAAATCAATCAACTGCAAATCAATCAACTGCAACCCTACAGGCTGCAAAAGGCTCAGTTACATGAACCACGCACGATAGCTACGGCCTTTTAACTTACCTTTACTGATGATATTCATCGCTTGTTTAGACACATTGCTTTTTACGGCAAAGTAAGCGCGAAAATCAGTCACTTTAATTTTGCCAATATCGTTAAAATCTAAACCATTGCCACCCGTTAATGCACCAACAATGTCACCAGGACGGATTTTTTGCTTTTTACCCGCCTCAATCTGAATGGTGATCATTTCAGCAGCAAGCGGTTGCTTGTTGAGCGCACTCATTGGCGGTAAAGGCTCACTGACGACATCTTTGTTCATGGCTTCTTCAATCATCGCCATTTTGTAACCGTCTTCTTCACCAAAGAAAGTATATGCGGCTCCAGAACTGCCAGCACGGCCAGTACGGCCGATACGGTGAATATGCACTTCAGTATCGTAAGCAATATGATAGTTAAATACTGCGTCTAACTCATCAATATCTAAACCACGTGCAGCTACGTCGGTAGCAACTAAAATACGCGCACTACGGTTAGCAAACTGCAATAACATTTGATCGCGATCGCGCTGCTCTAAATCGCCATGTAATGCTAGTACGCTAAAGCCAAACTCATGTAATGAGTCAGCCACTTGTTGGGTTTCACGCTTGGTATTACAAAACACGACTGCGCTTCCAGGCTGCTTATCTAATAACAATAAACGCAATGCCTCAAGACGGCCCTGGTTATCTTCAATACGATAAAAGTGCTGATCGATAGTGAGGTTATCGTGTTTAGCTTCAACTTTAACCATTACCGGTTTATACAGAATTTGATCGGCAATCGCTTGGATTTGATCTGGGAACGTGGCACTAAACAGCAATGTTTGACGTTCACGAGGGGCCGCGGCAATGATTTGGTCAATGTGCTGTTGGAAGCCCATTTCTAACATGCGATCGGCTTCATCTAAAATCAGCATGTTCATGTTACTTAAATCTAAACGGTTGCGATCTAAATGATCAACAATACGACCCGGTGTACCGACAATAATGTGTGCTCCGTGTTCCAATGAGCCAACTTGTGGCCCCATAGGTACGCCGCCACATAGCGTTAGTACTTTAACGTTATGGATACCACGGGCCAAGGTACGAATGTCTTTCGCTACTTGGTCGGCTAACTCACGCGTTGGACAAAGCACCATGGTTTGGATGCGAAAACGTTTTACATCCAGTTTATTAAGCAATCCTAAACCAAAGGCAGCTGTTTTACCTGAACCAGTCATCGCTTGGCCGATAACATCTTCACCGGCCAAAATAGGCGGTAAGCTCTCAGCTTGGATCTGAGTCATCGATTCAAAACCCATAGTTTGGAGGTTTTCAAGCAATTCAGGTTTTAATTTAAGTGATGCAAAAGCCGTGTTAACGACTTGTTCTGTAGACTGACTCAAGGCAAATATCCTCTGATATCGAAAGGTAAAAAGCAGGCAAAAGCTGCAAAAAAATATACCAATACCATTACATAAATGAGCCAATAACGCGCAAAACTATCATTAAACAGCGGAACAAAATTAGCATATACAATGATGTTATATGAAAAATGCTTACCGCTATTTGCGAACGATTTATCTTGCCAGAAGGAACAGATAATAAATAAGATTGGTGTGAGCAAAGGTCTTAAAACAAACCTAAGCCAGATGTCAGCTATTGTAGCAATTTTATTCGCAGTTCGCTGACAAATATTTATCAATAATTCAGCTTATTTTGAGGGTAATGCTAGGTAATTTGGCCAAAGTGGCCTTGCTGATAATCACGAACAGCTTGCTCTATCTCAGCCTGGGTATTCATCACAAACGGCCCCATGTGGACAATTTTTTCGTTAATCGGCTTGCCCGCTAATATTAACAACCCAGCACCTGTGGCCTCGGTTTGAAAATGACAGACTTCAAGCGCATTTAAAACTAAAAACTGCCCTGCTCCTGCAGTTTCTCGCAAACCTTGTGCATCAATATAGTTAAGCTCGCCTTGATACACATAAGCGCACACCGTTTGGTGCTCTGCAAGATTCAGCGTGCAGTGACCATATTCAGTTAACGTTAAATCAGCAATTGCCCCATGGCCAGCTAACCCCTGAAGAGTTGAAGTAATCTTATGTGGCTCATGATTAAAACCCCAACTCCCCGCCAAGGCAACAAGCGTTGCGCCGTGTTCGTTATTTATACGGGGATTAGTCTGTTTGCTGCTGTCTTGATAAATAGGCGGACGCATTTTGTGTTTTGCTGGCATATTGATCCAAATTTGAAACCCATGCAGCCCTTCTTTGGCATCTGCTAATGGCATTTCAGAATGCAGCACGCCACTGCCAGTACTCATCCACTGCACATCTCCGGCACGAATAGGTTTAACATTGCCCATTTGATCGCGATGTTCAAAGCCGCCTTTACGAATATAAGTAAAGGTTTCTACACCTCTATGTGGATGCGGCGGAAAACCACCAATAAAATCTTGTTCATCATCAGACTTAATCTCATCGATCATTAAATATGGATCAAAACGAAGCTTATCAAAGTCGGCAATACGATTAATGTTTACACCATCACCGTCCATTGCGGGCAAAGCGCTAAAACGCTGTAATACTTTCATGAAAACCTCGGTGATGAAAAATAACTATTTAATAATAGCAGGCTGTTAACTGAATAAATATTGCATAATAGTGTGATTTTCTTTCGATAAAATAGACCAATTAACAAGGATGATGTCTTTTGCTCAAGCAAGATAAATTTATCCACATCAATTTATGAACTTTACCTTCTGTTAACAATCAAAAAAGGACTGATAATACTGCGATAAAGTGATTGATATAAATGGAAGTAATAACGGTTGGCTGGGAGCCACATCACTCTCGATCTTCAACACACTCCTCTAAAGAAGCATATTGGCTTAAGCCTGTACTCACGGCATTCATCATCCATGTTTTATTGATTTATGTGTTGATTGCGTTTTGGTACCAAGACACGACGCAACGAGTGTCAGCTTTAGTGGTTAAGCCTTCGCCCACCGCAATAAAAAGCTATCTCATGACTTCGGCGCAATACCAATCAATAACCCAAACAAGTTTATCACCCAAGCTTCATGACCTAGAAAGTGCCCGACTCATAAAGAATTTTCCGCCCATTATTGATACGAATGTTGATGTTAGCCAATCGACGTCTATAAACGCGAAAGAGACACCAATCTCCTTAGATGAAGACAACAACACTCTCGATAACGTGATGCCATCAAACAATAAGCCCAACAACATACAACCACATGTAATAACCAAAAAAAATAATGTACTTCCGAGCCAAATAAAACCAAAAATGACCACTGACATCAACAAGTCCGCGCCATCATTAGCGTCAATACAACAAGCCACTAGCCATTTTATACAGCAAAATAATATTGCAGCATTAGACACACTCGTAGGTTCTCAAACTGCATTACAAAACAAACCCACTGGCACTATGAGTGAAATGGACCCTAACCTTGATTTTATAGAGTTAGCAGCAGAAATTGATATCAGCCAACCGCATACCTTTAACCATAGGCTAGACCCTAACAGAATCGTAAAACAGGGCGATTATTGTTACCGGGTGGTTGAATTGGCAACTCAAGTGAATCCTCATGGATGGGGACTAGGATTTGCAACATTTTGTGGCGAAGACCAAGTCAAAAAACAATTAACAGAAGCGATTCGCAAAAGAGTCAACGCCGTAAAATGAGTTACTGGATTGGCATGGTCATATCAACATCTGGCATCACTATCCTAGTCAATGATAAATAAGCCGCTAATACCGCAAATAAGATACCCAAAGCCCTTTCCTTATGATGATTCCTGACTAGGACCTAAGATGCCACACATGGCCAATCTATCTTTATCAATAAAATATAAATGAATAAACAGCTATGAGCACTAAGCTATTGCATGAGTGCATTCATGACAGGCATAAAATGAAGCCCACCAGCCACAAACATGACTCGTTCATTATTATCGATCGCGGCTTTCACCTTGTTAATGGCGCTATTATCCCTAAACTCATTTACACGATCTTTAATCGCTTTAAGCGTCGTAAATTCAGAGGTGCTGAGTTGTTGGTCAAAAATAGTTGCCGATGAAAACTCAACCCACGATGCAGATTTCCCCACCATGGTTGATAACATAATGTCTAACTCAGCAATTGAATCTGGCTTAACATTTAGGTGATATTCTGTTGCAGGAAAACCAGATTGTCCGAGCAGATTAGACATCTTACTTTTCGCGTCGGCAAGACTAACATTACTGAGCAACTGTGGTGCTTGTCTTAATAAATAAAATACCTTTAGGCTTTCATCATCAAACTTCTCTAACACAAATTTAGCTTCACTTAGGCTATCGCCTTCCCAAGTTGTTACTTTGACATGATGCTGCTTAGCTAAAAACTGTAAAAACCCCATTTCACCACAGCACTTAATCGCTTCAGCTTTAGACATTTTATCAGGCCAATAACCACCTTCTAACAACACTAAAGTGGGATTAAGCTCGTTAAAAAGGCGTTCTATATCGACAAGTTGAAGATCATTAACATCGTTTGTATGTGTAGTGCCAATAATCATATAGCCACGGTCTAATGAACGTAACAATGACAAATTAGATGTAGGCTTATATCTGTCATTCGCTTGAACATTCAAACACACACCTAACACCAATAATGTCACAACCGTTATCATTTTTTTCATCGTATTACTTCCCTGTATATCCAGATATAACTAACGTTATCCGTTGATAATTAACATGAAACAAAGGATTTCCAACACAGTTAATAACCAGCTTAACTATCGATAAAAATCGCCAGTATTATGCTAACTATTATCAAGTTTTTTAGTTTTTACCCCTTACTCAAAGCAATTGAATGCTACAAGCTATTGCACGCACACGCTTTTTCACCGCTCTTTTGAATCCACTCTTCGTATTGTCCTTCAGGACATTGATTTTTTATGGTTTTGCATTGAGCGCCATTACGTGAGTATTCGCCACCAATAACTTTCTCGATGAACTAATCGTTAACCTGAGCACTAAAATCTTTTTAAGAACAACCAAGTAAGAGTGCGATGATGACAATTGATAAGTATTTCATGTAATATCCTTTTGCATTTTATACCGAAAACTGACGCCAAAAACCGGCACTTAAAAGCATCACAAAGTGAGCGAAAAATAAGTGCATATAATGATTTTTATGGTTTATGGTGAGTGTATATTATTGATAGAAGTTAACTTTCAGCGTTAACTTTATTAGCGTATTTACCAATAACTTTACCCGTGGTAGCCCACACTATAACGCCGCCCCACGCAATAAAAGAAAACCCTGCAGGGATACACGCTAACAGAATATATTTAAAGTGTTTTCGATTAAAAAATAATGCCAAAATAGCAGGAAGAAACCAAAGAGTCAGCCCCCCAATAACTAACACCACTAAAAAAGTATAATTCTCATTTGCGACTATTTCATTTATAAATTCCATTTATTACGTTCTCCCTAATTGATAAGTGCAACGGATTATACTAAAACATAAAGCCTAAATAACAAGCTAAAAGTCATCGTATTATAAAAAATGCCTTATTTACACAAATCATCATTTTTAGTTGAAACATTATTGACACTATTATTGCCGTTTTTGTGCTGGCCGCTAGTCTAGTAGACACTTCTCATGCCGATGTCACTTGTATTAATTAAACTATGGCTTACGTCCACTACGCCTGTTTAGTACTCATTGCTTATTCGGACACCGACCATTACAAACCACTTAACCAGCTGATTTAAATATAATATCTAGCTTTAATCTTTATTAACCATCAAAGAAAAAACCATACACCCAAAGCGATACTCGGCAAAAGAATACGATAACGGCATACAAAGAAGGCTGTAGCACACAAGCTAACACAGTTGATAAACAGCACTTATTTAAGCCATTGATATGCACATTCGCGATGTACAGTGTATTGATGTTGTTGATTGATTGGTTAGTGGGTGGGTTGTTTAGTTGGTTAGTTGGCAGGGTAACCGCATGAGTGTGCGTTTTTTGAACACTATAAATAATTTCGATACTGAATCACTTCCAATCATTCATGAAGTGATAACGTACTGAACAAATATAGTTCTAAAAACATACTTAATCTGTATAAAAAACGTTCACAACCTCACCCTGGGTTAGTTGGTTAGTTAGTTGGTAAGTTGGTAAGTTGGTTAATTTGTTTTGGCAGCAAGATGCTCAGCAGAGTCAACAAAGTAAAATTACCTCAATTATACCGAAGTCATCACCTCACAATTTGTGATATTACAATCTAATTAAATTGATTTACCAACTCTGTTTGACGTATACCCTGACCACTAATTTCTTGGCTATGTATTGCTGCATTATGACAATTTTGTTCAAATTGATTAATGCCATCTTGTAGTATCATCGCGTTGTTATAAATTTGATTAACAACAGCAGCTTGCTCTTCTGCCGCCACTGAAATCTGCTCGCCATTACTTTCGATAATACTCATCACTTCACTAACCGAGACCAGGCTTTTCTCGAGTATTTGACTAGAATCAATACTCTTATCTATTAACAAATGGCTTTGTTCCATCTGTGCAACGGCTTCTGCAGTTGTGCGACTAAGTGAATTTATAATAGCGTGTATTTCATGAGCAGAAGTTGCCGAGCGACTGGCCAAGTTACGCACTTCATCCGCGACCACAGCAAACCCTCTACCAGCCTCTCCAGCCCTAGCGGCTTCAATGGCGGCATTGAGCGAAAGCAAGTTTGTTTGCTGTGCAATACTCTCGATCACCTCGACAACTTGGTTTACATTTTGACATTGCTTATTCAGCGAAGAAATAGCAATACGAGATTCTTCCAATAAGTTATTAATTTCCGTAGTCGCGATTTGACTGCTGGCTAATGCCACCTTAGTTGACTCTATTTGTTCAACTAAGTGATGAATTTCTGTGGTTGAATTTGTCGTATTTTTAGCTATATCAGTAACAGACGAGCTCATTTGGCCGATGGCTGTGACAACTTGCTCAAGGTTTTGTGATTGCGTAACCAACTGATTTTGATTGGCTTGATTTTGTTGTTGATGCTCTTCTAAACCTTGCTGTAATTCCTCACCACTTTCTTTTATACGTCCAACCACCGCCAGCGTTTCAGCTTTTTGCATCCGTAGACTTAATTCGATGTGAGAAAGCTCATCGGTATAACCTGTATAAACAAATTGATTTAGTGGATTATTATGTATTGTTTCACTTAATATCAATATGTTACTAAAACGCTGTTTAAGAACATAAAGCGGCCGACAAAAACAGATAATGGCAACAATAAATGCGACGACGGTGAAAAAACCACTTGAGTAAGGCAAGGACATCAACAACCCAACAGATAGCAACCAAGCCAAAAAAAGTTTGGTAATAATATTGGCACCAAGCTTAGGCTTAGCAGCTTTACCAGCATTAATTGCATCGTAACAGGCTTGAGCACGTTCAGTCAGCTCTGCTTCAGGCTGAGTTCTTACCGACTGATACTCGCAAATAATACCGTTACGTTTAATCGGGGTCACATAAGCGTTAACCCAATAATACTGACCATTCTTGCAGCGATTCTTCACCAATCCCATCCAGCTTTTCCCTTGCTTTATGGTGTCCCATAGGTCACTAAATGCAGCTTTAGGCATATCTGGGTGGCGTACTATATTGTGGGGTTTATTAATTAGCTCATCTTCTTTATAACCACTGACCGTCATAAAGTCATCGTTAACATGAGTAATAACACTGTCTAAATCGGTTGTTGAAAGGATCATATAATCCGACGGATAAGTGACTTCTTCATCGATGATATCTTTTGTGGTCATGTTGATATATTAAACGTCATTGAGTTAAATAATTAAGCTGATTATTAAACAATCAGCATTATTTGTATGTGATGACTCACGACTTTAATCAGTAAATAATTAACATCTTTGAAATATTTGCGATGGGTCACACTGAAAGTTATCCAGACTCACAACAGTTCAAAGTATTGACTCGATCATATAATGGGCAAGAAAATGGCAATCATCATGATTGATTGGTTTTTATTCTTGAGGTTTTGAATTGCGATGTTGTTTCGCATAATTAAAGCTTAGAGAAGCAATAGGATAAAGAGATTTAATACTTTTCCTATACCGAGCAAAGACAATCGTGGCGATGGTGACACCAACTGTGACCCCAAAAGGATGCTTTCGAGTCTGCTTTTTAACAGAATGGAGTAATAAATTAAGCGTTAACTCGCACTGCCTAACAGAGTCTTTCCCCTGCATACGTGTTAACTTAATCGAATGATTTAGATGCTTTAGAGATGACATCGATACCCTCCTTTAATTGGGAGACAGTGTCTTTGAAGCCAAAAAAACGAATAAGCCGTTTTTGCCAATACAGCAAGCCAACTAAAACCAACATCATTGTGAGTAGAAATACCCCTAAGCCAATAAATATGCTGTCAGTGAGGCTGTAGATCACAATCCCGGAGCAAACACATAAACTGAAGATAAAGAGAACTAACAATGGAATAAATAAAAGCTGGCAAACAAGAAACTGTTTTGCTGCGGCAACATTTCGTAATATTTCCATAAAGAAAAGTTGGACTGTAGACTCTGACCACTGTCCAACCTCTTGAGCTAATTTCGATGCCTTATTAAAAATATCTTTAATTTCTTCAACGTTTACGTCATCGGAGTTTACGTCCACCTCATCTGAGTTAACGTGAGGATCGGTCTGCGAGCCATCGGAGATTTTATCTTTACTGTGCACTTTCTCAGTGTTTTCCATAATAAAACCCCTCCGGCCGCTTTGCTATTTTATAAGTTTCGAAATCGCCCATCCCGCTAAAAAAGCACACCCGACACTTAATAAAGGGTGTTCCTTAATAAGATTTTCAGTTTGAGCTGTTGCCGATTTAACTTTTTCAGTGCCTTCACCCAATGATTCTTTCGCTTTATCTTTCAAGGAATGAACAGCCTCTGAAGTCGCTTCTTCAGCTAAGTGATAAGCATCTTCAATTTTCTGTTGTGGATCTTGATTTTTTGCCTTTGTTGTAGCCATTTCTAATCTCCTTAAATACAAAATTTATAGAGTGATATTACGCTGAAATAAATAGGGGCAATAAAAACTGTCCAATTAACACACTATTACGATAAATAGATTGGGTCAATTTATATAACATTAATAAAAAAACATGCCTAAATATTAGCGACTCTATTTTAATAAAGCGAAAGGCATGCCACATTTAAACCGAAGCAACAAAAAAATAAACAACTGATAAATATAACATTTATATTTTATGATAAAAAATGAAATATTTTAATATAATTATTTTGTAGTTTTTACAAATTATTACTTTTTACTATGTAAAAGTTACTCATGAAAATAAAAATAACCATCAATAGTTGTTTCAGAATAATATGGGGGATTGTATCCAACTGGTAATAACAAAATATAACCAAACTAGAAATTAGATAGCTATTACTCGACTAATTTCTGGCTAGGTGATTTGGGGGATGCTTATATCAATCTAACACTTTAAAAAATAACTGCGAGCCTAGTAAACAAAAGCCTACCGAATAAGTCAGCTAAAATTTACAGCAGACTAAGCAATAAGCTTGAGGCCATGCATTTTTTACTCTACTAGTGATACCTCATTCTTATCTATCTGTAACGCAGATAATTTATCAAGTAGTGCTTCAATGTTTTTTCTTCCAGCACCTTCATTGGCTAATCTAAGCCTTTTTACCGCAACAAAGGCATCCTTAAATGTTGCTGTGTGCGGTGCAATGATGGTTTCGTCAAACACAATGGATTGGGTTGCCGAATCGGTCAGTAAATATTGAACATGAGTAGTAACTTCAAAATCTAACCCAAAAATAGGTTGATCCACTTTAAGCATATTCACAACCAGTTTATATCGACCATCATCAGACAATAATCCCTGTGCTTGCAGGCTTCCCCTGACAGCACCAGAAAAGGCTTCACTGCTAATTTCTGATGTCCACAGTGGATTTGTTTTTTGACCACCAGAGACATTTGATAACTCTATGTTGTCATTTAATACATCAAAGTAGGATTTTTGTTCACCCTGAAACGTCATATTTTTCATTTTTGCACCAGATGCGCATCCAGATAAATATATGGCCGCTACAAAAATTAAAGCCAATTTGAACAACTTCATCTATCACTCCGTTGAGTTAATAAGTTTATCTATGACAGCGTATTTGTGAAAAGAGTCAGAGTTTCGGTAAATACCCGGAACACATTTAACTGCGCAATAGTAACACGTGTTTAATTATTAATATTTTTAATAACTTACCAGCATACATTGGTTAAATCAATCCTCCTTACAACAGGAAAATAGATGAATTAATCCGTATATAAAAATATTGCCAAGTTCTCATTATTAGCGGTATCAATCATCCGCTTAATAATGAGTTGATTTGGTCGACTCTTTTAATTAACTCATTACTTGCAGTTACCAAGACAAGAGCGGGAATGTTTTTTCGTACCATTAGATAACCTATCTAACTCGCTAATGTTGTTGTGACATTACAACTCTTTTTAAGGAGTATTGTATGAGTCTTGCTGGTGAATCAACTCACTTTAATGCATCGATGTTCCTCGTCAGGCAAGTAAATTAAACCCATTTTTTGACGGGTTATTTGTTACCATTGCAGCTTTCATCCTAGGCTGTGAGGCATAGTAAGAATTGAAGACTTAAGCTATTGTCATTTAGAGTGGTCATCACAGCTTAATAAACGATCACGATATTATCCTCGTCGGAAGTGTCCCTATGCGGCTATATTTACAACTGAGTAATCAATATTAATTAGCACGATTGATGTGTGCTAGATAACGTTAAATTATTCAATAAACTGTATAATTGTGGTTAATTATTAATTGGTGGAAGATGACGTGCTAACAAAAATTCTAGTGACAATATTGGTAATCCTTGGCGCTATTGTCTACTTGCGCCGTGGACGAGGGCATAAAGTTAATCGCATCGCAGATATGGCAGATGCACAAAAATCACCCCTTCTTAGTCGAGTAATTATTTACACTATGATTGCGGTGTCGATGTTAGCCTCTGCAGGCTATTGGGGCTGGAGTTGGTATGACGATAATACCGTCGTTGAAGTTACAATTACATAACCTATTGAAGCGATGACAAACAGTTACAAGGTGCGTAAAAAAGATATTGAAGCTCAGCGGATTACCACAGTCGATGGGATTCAAATTCGGTTATCTAATCAAGAGAGATTAACGATTAAAACGACTAATTCACCTCAATGACACGAAATAAAAACGACTAAATTCTAGACCAAAATAGCACTGCCCAGTTCCCGCCTATTATCTTAATCTAGATCATTATGCTCATCACCTCGACTAGGATAACAAAACTAAGTACTGAAATTAAAGTGACCAGTTTAAACCACCTTATATCCCCACTCTCTTGTTAGGTCTTTTTAGTCGCCACACCACAGCTAATATACGATGCAAACTTTGGCACTCCCTTTATATAATCACTTTCAAACCAATCGATACTAAAGCCGCTGCTTTGTATATTGTCAATCATAGGTCTATTCAAATTACAGCCACCAAAAGCGTTACCCCATAAGCGATTTAAACGATGTTGCCATTTTTTAATTGAATCGTCAGGTGCTTCTCCATGCTCACAGAAAAATATTTTACCATCAGGCTTCAACACTCTATGTATTTGCTGCATAGCGGCACGCCAATCAGCAATAGTGCAAAGAGTATAAGTTAACACAACTGAGTCAACACATTGATCATCTAAAGGAATCTGTTCACTAGGGAGACTTAGCCATTCAACCTGAATAGGCGATTTCGCTAAATTTTTCCGCGCTTTTTTACGCATCCCAGGAGAAGGTTCAAGGCCCCATATCATATTAACGTTCATAGGATTATACAAAACCATATTAACAGCAGAGCCCATACCAATCTCTAAAACATTGCCATAAGCTAAAGGCACAACTTTCTGCCTAAGCTCCATGATGACACTTGAAGAACAAGCACAATTTATAATGTGTGGAAGAATGTTGTTTTCATAAAAACTCAAAGGTAAATCCTCTGTAATAATTAACATTTGCATTCCGAAAGCTCAATATAAACCATGGCTAACATCTGCAAGCATTGGGTGTTAATTTACGATTATGATTACAGCCTAATCTAACAGCCATCGTCTATTTGCTGTTTTATATGACTCTATATGTATCTATATTAGCAGTTTCGTCAATTTAACCTTAATCACGATCTTCATATGGTTGGCACTCCAAGCACTTTTGAGTGCCAATAGGCTGATTAATATTAAACAGCCAGTCATAAAGATAAGCATTAAAAGAGTCTTAAGCTCTTTCTTGGTCAGTAACATTAACGGATAACAGCGTATACCAATAGCAAGAGGGCCGGATGATAAAAGGCATCGCTAACTTTAGCCTAACCCGGCACTTTTCATTACAATAGGCTAAAGCACTTTACAGACTTTAGAGTAAACGATACATGGCCCAACCCAACAAGAAAGGTCCTTCGCGCACCGTCGATGTTTTCTGCGCTAAGTGTAAAGCACCATTGTTTAAGTATCGTAAGGGAGGTAAAGGCGCCTTAATCAAATGCTTTAAGGAGCGTATTGTCGAAGACAACACCAAGGTTCCTTGCACATGCCCTGAATGCAGCCAGATATTTGCCAGAGATACCTTAGTGAGAGGCGCACCAGCCTTTAAAATGGTGGGAGGCAAAGTTACCTTTAAATAATGACATCCTATAACGAGAAATGCAGGCCAAATAACTAAGGAAGCTAATAACTTGTTTAATAGGTACTTAGCAGCCCTAGTTTACGTTAATTATCTACACTTTATTGGCTAACGGTGCAAGTTGCTGTAAACAACGAGACTGTTCCATCCAACGATCTTCTAAAGGTATTTTGTTAATACACTTAATAGATGAATTAACGCGGCGCAAACGTTCTTCAGTCAAATTGACCTCACAACGATTAGCATAAGTCGATGGCCATGAGCCACCCGCTCCGGTCAGCGAACCAATTAATTCACATTCGTCAGATCTATAAGTACTCAAGGACAGTTGCTGTGCGGTTAAAGCCGAGATAACACGAGAGTCAGGCTGTTTTTCACCATAATAATTAGGGGCATCAGACAACAGAGCGATGAGCTCATCATGCTTTATTTTCAATTGAGCAGATGCCTTGTTCAAACTGTTAACTAATGTCAAACCAGTATGCATAGCGCTGCCTTCTGGCCAACACTCGGGACGATCGGTACAGTTTTCTAGCGCTTTATCTTTTTTAGCCTCTGTTTCAGGCCAAGCATTTAACGCCAACGCTCTAGATTGGTATTTATCTAAAATACAAACATCAGTCTCACATGCATTTCGTTGTGTTAACCAAGCACGCTGACCATTAATTAAATCATTAACATATTTAGCTTGGCTTTTAATATTGCTATAAAGCGTTGCTAACGCCTCATCTGCCTTTGAAATATCAGGGTTAGCACATATGTTCTTTTCTATCGCGCTTCTGGCCAGCGAGCAATCAAAACTGGCACCTTGCACTGAAAATACGGATATCAATCCTAAGATATAAATGATTTTTCTCAACTGAGTTCCTTGTTAATGTTTGACCAAAATTAAATCATGCTAGTTCGAAATAGCGTAGATTAAGTTCATTTGCTCAATTTTTCGTTTTTATTAAAAAAATAAAACCTGACATCACTATCTTTGAAAGCTGACTTCATTTTCAAAAAATTACCCATAGTAAAGACGTGAAGTCGTGAAGTCGTGAAGTTTACAGCAGACTTTCAACACCAAAAAAATCTAACGCCAACAGCAGGCTAACGCCAATAATCATAAAAACAACCAGACTTATCAAGCTGACAAAAAGTACTCGCCAGTTAGAATGAAAATCTAAATCATCGTTATTGGAGATGACTTCTTTTGTAAATTGAAACTTTTCAACTAACAGTCTCGTAGAAATAATCGTGATTATAGGAATGATCATATTTGGAAAGTTTTCTGGCAAAAAAGGCAAAATTGAGATGAAAAAAGTAATAACCAAAGCACCATAGCGATTCGTTTTTTTAACGGCTTCATCATCATTCAAGACGACAAAGTTCTGTTTTATGAAAAAAACTGAAGCTATTGGCCCTCCTAAAAATGCGCCTAGACTAGCTTGAACGGGTGAGTAGACTTTGCTTCCTGACATATACAACTTCCTTGTTTGCTTTACGCTGTTTTAAGCGATGAATCATAACGTACTAAAATGTGGAACGAAATAGAACCTAAAGAATGAGTAACTTGGTTCGTTGAATACACCTAACAGGAGGCTTTGCCCCCCAACACTCGCGCACCATTGTGGTATAAAAGAATAACTATTTTTCCCAAACAAGTTTTAATCTATAAAGCTTAGCGAGACTGAGATTTAATCAGTAAAAAAGCTGTTTGTCTGCCATTTAAATACCACACTCCCGGTCCGTCAAAAATGGCATCTTCTTCTAGCATAATTCTGATTTCTTTTTTCCACGGCTCAATATAAACGGCATTGTTAAGCTCAATTGAATAGGCCGTATTGAGGTGTAATGGGTAGTCACCATCACCAGGAACCCCGTCTTGCGAATCCCACATTCCCAGTGTCGTACCTGCGGCATGGCCATGATAACCCAGCGGGTGAGTATAAATTGTGGGCGTTAATCCTTGTGAAATTGCACGTTCACGAGAGCGTTTTAATACTTGGTTACCAGTAAGACCTTCAGCAAATTGTCCGGTAAATACATCTTGTAGTTTATTGCCTGATAACAGCGCCTGTTGTAAATATTGTGGTGCTTCGCTTTCGCCTGGCTTGAGTACATAAGCATGCTGCTGCGTATCCGTATTTAAACGTAAATAGGTTATGCCAAAATCAACATGCAGTAGATCGCCCGGTAAAATAATTTGCTTATCATTGTCATGGGTAACACTCGACTCGCGCGCTAAGGCAACATCATCACTACGCTGAATTGATACACTTGGATGAAACCAAGTTTGTAACTTGAGCTCAACGATACGCTCTCGTAGCCACCAAACCACATCATCAGTCGTTGTTTCCCCAGGGATAATGACTTGGTTAGAAAATGCTTCAGCAATGATTGCATGAGCCAATTTTACGATATCTTTATAAACGGCAATTTCTTCAGGTATTCGTTGCTCCAACCATCCTACGGCGACGGGTTCAGCTGAAACTATTTTTGTTTTATATTTTTCGGGTAAATGCGCTAACAGATTTTCTTTATCTGTTGCGACTAGTCCATCGGCGTGAGCCCAATGTTTCGATTGATTAACACCTATGGTATTGGGTTGATAGCTTTCAATTAACTCATTAAGAGCCAACCATTGATTGGGTTGTTTTGATTTATCCCACGCTTTTTCGAAAACATTACCAACGTTATAAGGCGCGATTGCATAAGCATCAACACTGCCGTCACCTTTACGAGCAAATACCAGTATTGTTGTGCGGCGAGCAGATATCCATGTAGCAGGTAATAGCGTTTTAATAACAGGGTCTTCATTGTATTCACGACTAATGATTACCCACATATCGAGCTTATGTTCATTCATCAACTTGGGTAATAATAGCTCGACCCGCTTAGCCAGTATGCTGTCAATAAACTCAGCTCTGTCGCGCATAGGCAATATCTCAACTGCAACTGTGGCAGATGAACTTGCCGAAAAAGTTGCAACTATAACAATTGTTAAGTAAATCCAATGAATCAAGCGCAAAATAAACTCCTTTTATCTGCCATAAGGCGTAAAACAGATGTACGATTTTGATATTAATTTCACATCGTCCCACAACTGAAAAAATACGATGCCGTTATCACTCTTTAATATTTCGAATACCAACAAACCAAAACGAAAATACCACGGCTAATGAATAATATGTGACCATTAACGAAAACAAAATATCGGTCGTAATGATCGCCGTTATCGCACAAGGAATAACAACAGCTAATAATAATGAGCCCAACGACAGCACGTTATAACGCCAAAGCGCATACCAAACTAAGCTGCCATATGTCGCGGTAATAACATAAGCAACGCAAATGCCCCACAAACTGATAAATATTACATTAAAAATCGCATCAATTAAGTTTTGAACAGTAAATTGATTAACCAAGGCAATTAAAGCCCAAATAAGTGTTGCAGGCAGTACCGCAAGCGGAGCAATTAGCACGCCTCGCCAAAAGGCAATTTTAATAGCACTATTTTGCGTCATAAGTTTCTAACGTCCGACTTGCAATAAGTGCCCCAAGGGGCGCGAGTGGTTAACCAAGCGGATTAACCAAATTAATCAATCCATTTCTCGCTTATTGGTTGGGTTTAGGAGCGGTTTACACTTTGCTCTATGTACTTAATGTATTATCAATAGGACGTTGAACGGCATAATTAACACGTTTGGTTTTTAGTAAATATAATTGTGCTACTAATACATTTGGAACCCAGGCAACCCAAGAAATTGCAATATAAGACGTTATAAAGTCTACATTAAATAACCACGGAAATGATGGTAGATACAATCTAAGGGTAATGGCTGAACAAGTTAAAGAGTAGTTTATTATCATCCAATAGCGATGTGCATTTACGTTACCTTTCTTGATTTGCACAAATGCCATACTTACAGTAAAGAGCCATAAAACAAATTAGATGCGCGTGTATGGCATGTAAGCTTACTTTTCTAGGTTATACTTAGAAGATGTGTTTTGGCATAGTGATTAATCACTACAGAATTTGGTAATGCCGCAAAAGATTCATTTTATTCACTATCACTTGCTATCACTGACTTGCTACGATCTAAAAACAGCTTCGCTACACAAACCAATTCTGTCCGATATCAAATAGTATGCCAGTGTCCATCAACACTCTTGGGTGTCCATAGTGATTTTAGATTTTGGCCAAGTTTATAAATGCAGTAATTAATAGACCGAATAATAGAAAGCGGAAAAGCCAAATGCTAACTCAATCAATAAATGAAACGTTAATGCTGGCCATAAACTGCGCGTCTTAATGGTTAAATAAGACAATAATGGCGAGGCAAAAATCATACCTATAGCTTCGTAAATCGGTTTTTTTATGTGGAATAATACTTCAAAGATGCAGACAATAACGGTCATTATCACAGCCGCCGCCGTCGGGTTGATTTTGTAATGCTGAGTTAAACAATATTGGCCACCACCCAATAAAAATCCTCGGTGAAGCACCTCCCAGCCAATGATAGTCGATACGGTAAAAATTAAAAAACGTTGAAACTTCCCTGCCTCTCTTAGCCCCTCTAAAGAACTGCCATGACGATAATGAGATAAATAATCTGCGGCAAAAAATTGTAGATAAACGAATAAACAAAGCAAAAGACCCAAAAACACAGCCATAAGTAGCAGGTTTTCACGATTAATTGTTGGTTTAGAGAAGTACAATTGTTTTAACGGTATGGCCAGCAATAAAACGAGAACAAATGGAAAGATTAATCGACTTATAATCCAATAACCTTTAACCCCTCCAGAAGCTAAAAAGTTATTACTGACATACACACCAACAACCTGTGTCAGTAATATCACTATTAATAATATACAAAAAGGAGCCGCCATTTTAATGGTAAGGCTCTGATCTTGGTGTGGCATACTCATTCTTCCATTCAGGCGTTTTATAAGATTGGAGTGTAATTGAACCACCTTTCATATGTGAGATCGATTATTATCAGCAACACACATTATTTACAACTAATCTTGCTATCAAAATTTTGGTCTAACAAATAGCGTGCTTAATAAGCAGAAAATCAGTATAAAAATATGTGAATAACCCTATTCTCGGCGATGCTCAACGCTCTCACCTGTCGAGTTATCAATCCCGCAAAGAAAAGCATTACGTACTAAACGCGAGCAACAGTGGCAACTTTCTATATACAGGGAAAAGGCGTGTCATTTAAGCTAACAATGGTTTGTCTTGGCCTGGCCATCTTTAATTACCCTTTTCAAAGGGTAATTAAAGCGTTTTTCATTGTTAATTGCTAATTGTTTAGACGACAACTTTGGGTGGCCATGTTAATTTTATGTTAATTCTATTTCAGGCGACATTAAATATGATTACAATCCCGCACTCTTGTTACAGGTATCAACATTCTCTGGTGTGCAAACTGTGATAGGAGTGTAAATTGTTTTCTCATATTTTTGTTCTGTTACAATCTTATAAAGTGTCAAAATGGCTTGTCTTCCCATTTCATATGGGTTTTGACCAATATTGATATGAGCAAGTTGATCTTCCAACATAGTTAATTGTTCAGAAGATGTATCAGTAATAATAATGATGACCTTGTTGTTATTAATTTTTGCCTGGTACGGGGCAATCATTTTACGGTAAAGTGCTTGATCATTTTGTGCCCAACCACCAACAGTAATAAAGGAATCTGCTTTTACAGGTTTACCTTTCATTACAGACTCCATTTGATTAACAGATTGATCCAGCTGATCAAAATTAAAAAAAGGTTCTCTAACTTCAGTCCAGCCCGAGTCGTTATTAAGCAATTCGCCAGGAGGTGTATCGTATTTTTTCCCCGATAATGCGGAACGAACACCCATAAGTCTTAAATTCAGATTGGGAGAATCTGGTCGCCCAGATTGCATTATTAGCGTTCCCCCATTGGGCCGAAGTTTTTTTAACTCTTCACCTAATGATTTACCCAATTCAAAATTATCAGTGCCTATATAGGCTAGACGTATATTATTAGGGTCTTCGTTGATTGAAGCATCAAAATCAGAGTCATAGGTAATAATCGGTATGCCTGCTTCTTTAGCTCTCTTCAGGCTATTGTTAACGAGATATTTAGACTGTGTAACGGCTACCGCGATACCATCGACACCTTCATCAATCAATTGATTTATTACCTGATCTTGCATCCTAACATTACTTATATCTGGTCCTCGATATATGCATTCCACGCCTTTTATTTGAGCGGCGGCATCTATACAACCAGCTTTACTTTGCTCAAAAAAAACACTATTAAATTTAGGTACCACAGCAAGTTTCAATTCTTTTCCATAGACTGAAAATATGGGTATTAGACTAAAGACAATAAACAGTACAAGTGATCTCGCCATACCCCCTCCAGAAATAAATCAAAGCGCTACTTTACTTACAATAAAATATAGCAAAGGAATTCATTTAAAGATACGAGCTGAAACGGTATTACCGAACATATCAGTGTAGGCTAATCGATATTGTTGTGTTTTGAACTCCCCCATGCGTCAGGATAGCAACACCATACCAGTAACCAATTGGTTCTAATTTTTGAATGCCTGTCTTAATAATGAAGCGATGACTTCCCTCCATCATCACTATGCCAGATGCTATTTAAGCTACATCGCCTACACTAGATTTTATAAAGAATGATACCTCATCAAAACAACATCAAAACAAAACAACAACATCATAAAAAATGCCACCCATAACATCATAAAAAATGCCAGCATAAAAAATGCCACCCATCATTTGAATAAGTAACATATCTCGTTTTCATTGCTTTGGAGAGAGTTCAGCTCGATGCAATCAACTCACCAACTTCAATCCATATGTCTAAATCATAGCGTTATATGAGTGGTTTATTCGTCATCAGCAGAATTCAGCACAGCTGAAAAACTTGATGTTAATCAAGTTCAAAGTGAATTGTAATTTAGGGTGGAAGTTAAGACTTAAGCGCACAGCCAACGCTGGCAATTTGCAGCACCTTGTCGTCGTTTTCGGTCTAAATGCTCACAATATTCAGTTAATGCGGGTAATGCACCAACAGCGCCTTTAAATAACGCACCAAACTCTGTGGTGATTTTTAACCAATTTTCTTCGGGGATGTTTAATCGATTAAGTATATCTTGGCTACTTTCACTGATAGCACCACGCTTATCTTCTCGAATAATCCGGCCTGTATCTTCGACGAGTACAATGTAGTCTTTCACGCTGAACATTAGCCCATTAGGCATGTCTAAACGTTCATTACCCACAAAAGGTAATAACTCTGTAGGTTGCTCGCCTTTTATTGCTGAGTTTATTCGGCGCTGAATACTGGTGTAATCTGAGGTTTCTGGGGTCGCAGCCATCTTGGCTCGAATTGGGTTCAAATCGACATACGCCATACAGGCTAATACGGCCGCTTCATCTAATAAGGCTTGGGATTTAAAACGACCTTCCCAGAAGCGACCTGTACACTTATCTTCTTTGTTGGCCATTCGAGCTATCGGCTCACTGAGAGACCGCATAAACCAACTGATATCAACTAATCGTTTACGGTACGCTGTAATGCATTCATCGACTATTTGGCGCTCAAACTGATTAAGATCTTCCTCTTTAACATACTTATGAGTTAACAATGTGCCTTTAAAGCCTTTATGCCACTGCATCAGTACTTCTTTATCTGACCAGTGCCTCGCTTTGTCTGCATCGACTTTTATCACCACATGCAAGTGGTTACTCATGACGGCATAAGCACAAATATCAATGGCGAAAATGGTCGCCAACTCAAGAATACGTGAATCCACCCACTCTCGTCGATGTTCAAAGTTCTCGCCTGTCGAGTTATCTATTCCGCAAAGAAAAGCCTTACGCACAACTCGTGAGCAACAATGATAGTAAGGCGTATCGTCTAAGCTAACGATAGTTTGTCTTGGTCTGGCCATCTTAGGTTACCTGTTAGAGATAAAGGTAACTAAAGCCTAGTTGAGTCTTTATTATTTATCCAATTAGAATGGGTGGCCATGTTTTATTATGTTTTAGAATGGGTGGCCATGTTTTATTAGTCTTTCACGCTGAACATTAGCCCATTAGGCATGTCTAAACGTTCATTACCCACAAAAGGTAATAACTCTGTAGGTTGCTCGCCTTTTATTGCTGAGTTTATTCGGCGCTGAATACTGGTGTAATCTGAGGTTTCTGGGGTCGCAGCCATCTTGGCTCGAATTGGGTTCAAATCGACATACGCCATACAGGCTAATACGGCCGCTTCATCTAATAAGGCTTGAGATTTAAAACGACCTTCCCAGAAGCGACCTGTACACTTATCTTCTTTGTTGGCCATTCGAGCTATCGGCTCACTGAGAGACCGCATAAACCAACTGATATCAACTAATCGTTTACGGTACGCTGTAATGCATTCATCGACTATTTGGCGCTCAAACTGATTAAGATCTTCCTCTTTAACATACTTATGAGTTAACAATGTGCCTTTAAAGCCTTTATGCCACTGCATCAGTACTTCTTTATCTGACCAGTACCTCGCTTTGTCTGCATCGACTTTTATCACCACATGCAAGTGGTTACTCATGACGGCATAAGCACAAATATCAATGGCGAAAATGGTCGCCAACTCAAGAATACGTGAATCCACCCACTCTCGTCGATGTTCAAAGTTCTCGCCTGTCGAGTTATCTATTCCGCAAAGAAAAGCCTTACGCACAACTCGTGAGCAACAATGATAGTAAGACGTATCGTCTAAGCTAACGATAGTTTGTCTTGGTCTCGCCATCTTAGGTTGCCTGTTAGAGATAAAGGTAACTAAAGCCTAGTTGAGTCTTTATTATTTATCCAATTGGAATGGGTGATGAGATGGACGCTCCCTAATACGGCGTCAATGCGCCAAACTGATGTTGAACCATACAGTTACTTAAGGAGCGTCCACCATGAAAGTTACCACTATTGCGATTGATTTGGCAAAAAATGTTTTCCAAGTTTTAGGAATGGATAGCCATGCAAAGCAAGTCTTCAATAAACGTTTAAATCGCACTCAACTGATTGAGTTTATGTTGCAACAACCCCATTGCGATGTGGTCTTTGAGGCTTGTTATTCATCCCATTACTGGGGGCGTAAGTTTCTCGCTATGGGGCATAACGTTAAACTCATTCCTGCCCAACATGTCACCCCGTTCGTGCGAGGCAGTAAACATGACAACAATGACACAATGGCGATTTTTGAAGCCAGCTTTAGGCCAAACATTCGTTTCGTGCCAGTGAAAACCGAAGAGCAGCAAGAAATATTGATGTTACACCGAGTCAGAGAACGTTTAGTAAAGGAGAAAACCGCCTGTACTAATCAAATTAGGGGTGTATTAGTTGATTTTGGGATTTGCTTTGCCCAGGGCTATAAAGCATTTGAAGTGGCTATGTGGGACATCATTAACGATGCGTCACAACGCCCTATTATTAAACTGATGGCTAATGACTTCTGGGATGAATATCAAAGTGTTAATAAACGTTTAGACAGAATTAATACCTTGATAAAAAAGCTTGTCGAGCGTGACCCTAATGGCAAAATCTTATTAAGTATTCCTGGTATAGGCCCCATTATCGCATCAGCGTTTGTTGCATCAATTGGCAAAGGCCAGGCGTTTAATACTGCTAAAGAACTGGGGGTGTGGCTGGGGTTAACCCCTAAGCAATTTGCCTCTGGCCATCGAAGTGTTAATGGCAGTATTACAAAACGTGGCAACGGATATTTACGAAAACAGCTTATTCATGGCGCCAGAACCGTCGTCAGCCATGCGAGTAAAAAACAAGATGATTTAAACCGTTGGATAACACAGTTAAGAAGCCGAAAAAGCATCTGCAGTACGGTGGTTGCCACGGCTCATAGACTCGGTGTTTTTCAAGGTAGTTGGCACTCTTTACTTAAATTTTAAGCTGCATTTCTTGTTTCTGTTTCAGACTTCTTAT